>DASTEB010000039.1:0-6739 GCA_035710025.1 Chloroflexia bacterium | reverse complement strand
ACCGAGCGCGGGTCCACCAGCAGAGCCGCGTCGCCCGCCACCTCGGAGAGCGAGGACGAAGCTGACGTGACCACGGGTGTTCCGCAGGCCATCGCCTCCAGCACCGGCAGGCCGAAGCCCTCGTACAGCGAGGGAAACGCCATGCACTCCGCGCCCGAGTACAGCACCGGCAGGTCCTCAATCGGCACGTAGCCGGTCAGGATCACGTCGCGGGTGACGCCATGCTGCTCGATCTCGGCGTAGATTGGCTGGAAGTGCCAACCAGGCTGCCCCACGAGCACCAGCTTGTGCGGGTAGCCCGCTCGCTTGAGCCGGGCAAACGCCTGCACGAGCCGGGCGATGTTCTTACGTGGCTCAATGGTGCCCACGAACAGGACATAGGGCACGTCGATACCGTACCGTGCCGTGACAGTGCTCAGCCGCACCGGGTCGGTCACGGGGCGGAACATGGGCGACACCGCGTTCATCACCACGCGCACCTTCTCACGAGGCACCCTGAGGTGGCGCACGATGTCCTCCCGCGCGCTGTTCGAAACCGTAACAATGCCCGCTGCCCTGCGCGCTACGTGCGGTAGCAGCGTGCGGTCGAGCACAAGCTTTTTGAAGCGGTGGAACCGGGGAGTGATGAACAGGGTCATGTCGTGGATCGTGACGACGTAGGGGCAGTGCGAGGCCAGCGGCGCCAGGTAGTTGGGGAAGTGGCACACGTCGGGCGCCGCGCGGCGGATGCTCGCGGGCAACACCGTCTGCATCCATGCTGCCCGCACCGGGAAGTAGCCCCCGTCGTACACCTGCTCGTTGGCGATGAGTTGTCGCGATTCGCGGAGGTCGCGGTTTGAGAAGAGCACATAGTCGTGCTGCGGGGCAACGGCCATCATGCCCGCAAGCAGGTTCTCGGCGTAGTAGCCGACGCCCGACTTGCAGCCTTGCAGCACCGAAGCCTCAAAGCCGATTCTCATGTGAGTCTCACCTCTCTAGCCGGGCTCTCCGGGCGGGCCGCTCCGGTGCCCGCTGCCGAAGGCCAGTGGACCGCAACGCCAAGCAAGAACCAGAACAGCACGTAGATCGGCGTTGCGAACAGGAAATAGTCGACGAAGCCGTGGGCGAAAAAGGCCGTGCAGGCCGCGCTCGCCCCAAGCCCGAGCAGCCAGACGGGGCCTGCCGGGGCGCGAAGCACGTTGGCCGCGATGCGCCTGAGCGCGAGGAGCACCAACCCGAGGAATGCCAGCCCCCCCACCAGCCCCAGATTGGCGAGCATCTCGATGTACATGTTGTTGGTGTAGATGTTGCGGTTCCACTCGTTCACGCCCGCGTACTCCCCGTACATGTTGCGGAAGCCGTCCGGCCCAACCCCGACGAGCGGGTGATCGAGAAACATTGCCCAGGCTGCGCGCCAGAGTTTGAGCCGTTCCACGCTCGCCCCGTCCGACACCGCCTCCACCGACAGCTGAGGGGTCGGGAGCGGTAACGAACCGGTGGCGGCGCCCTCTCCGGACGCTGAAGCCGTGGCCGGGGCGACTGTGTACGGGCGTATCTCGGCGGCCATGCCCTCCTTGCGGTCAAACCAGGTCACGTTCTCGTGGACCAGGTCCCACTGCAGCCGGTAGTTGCCTGCTTGCGTGGGCGTTTGCACTATTGCATTTACGGTGACGGTTTCACCCGGCGCGACGTCGCGGGGCAGCGGGGTGCGCGCTCCGTCGAAGAGCAGGTAAACGTCGTCCTCGGCGCTCATCCAGTGGTAGCTCACGTGGATCGGTAGCACACCCGACGCCTCCCAGGTCATTCGGCCGTCATTGCGCACCGTGACGGGCACCGTGATCCACTGCCCTGCCTGCAGCGATGGAAGCGGGGGCGCCGTGAGCGAGGCACGATACCAGTCGCGGTCGTTCTGCGTGACCAACCGCAGGCGGAACATCGGCTGCGTGAGGAAAACGACCGCACCCGCGGCCAGCATCACCAGCGCAACGAGGGCGAGGGGCCTCCAGGCGGACGGCAGCGAGATTGTCCGGTCGGCCCGGCGCGAGCGAAGCACCATGGCGGCGACTATCACCAGCACGCCGACGGCCAGGGCCACGAGCGCCGCCCTGCTCATGGTCAGCACCAGCGCCATACCGTAGATGCCGACCGCAACGACCAGTACGACAAGCACGGCGCGCCGCAAGCCCTCAGACACGCGCCACCGCCCGAACATCGCATCGACCCAGGTGCGCGAAGAGATGAGCAGGACCAGACCGATCAGCACCGGCAGCGCCATCTCGAAATAGGCGGCAGCCCCGTTTGCATACTCGAACGTGCCGCTGAGGCGCAGCATCCCCCCTACCGTCGTGGGCTGTGGCTTGAACATTCGGAGCCACGGCTGGATGTTCAGGGCGGGCACGAACTCGAGCAGGCCGAACACCGCCGACACGAGGCCGGCGCCGGCGAACGTGGAGAGCGCGACGAACAGGCGGCCCCGCGTGCGCAGCACCTCCCACACGCTCACGTACACCATAGCGCCCATGAGCAGGCGGTAGGTGAATTGCACACCCAGCGAACGGTACTCGCCGAACAAGGTCGAGAGCACGGAAGCGCCGATCAGCGCGGCTATCGGCAGGAGCAGGGGCACGCGCCGCAACCGGAGGATTGCTCGCGGCTCGGTAACGGCGCGCAGCAGCCAGGCCCCGCCCAGCACGAAAAGCGTCACCTCCAGGTTGGTGAAGGTGGCCATGAGGAAGCGGCCGAACGGCGGATAGCCTGCCTCGAACGGGCTCATTGCCAGCACGAGCAGCAGCGCGGCCAGCAACACGCGCTCGCTGATGCGGGCCGCCGCGGAGGACGACTCTGCCGGAAGTGCCGCCGCCGGGCCGCGCAGTGGCAGCGTGGTAGGCGGGCGGATCGTGCTCGTCACAGGGCTGCCTCCGGCTCAGGTTCCGAGCGGCTGCGGCTCGCTGCGAGGAAGCGGACCATGCCCGCCGCGCACAGGACGAACAACGCGACCTCGGTCAGCACCGTTGCTGCGGCCGCGCCCGTCACGCCCAACGCGGGCAGCAAGAGCAGGTTGGCCCCAACGTTCACGAACAGCGAGGCAAGCGTGAATATCGCGTAGAGCGAGGGCCGGTCCACTGCTATCAGGCCGTGGGTAAGCGCGTAGTTGAGGAACATCGGCACGCAGGCGGGGGCAAGCATCTGCAGCACAGGCACCGAGCCGGAATAAGCGCCCCCGTAGAGCAGGCCGATCACAGGCCCGGCGAGCAGCCACATCGAGGCGGCGGCAGCCAGGCCAAGAGCGAACAGGGCGAGCGTCGTCGGGCCCATGAGGGCGCGGAAGCGGTCGCGGCGCAGGGACGACGCGGCCCCGGCCTGCGACAGCAAAGGGAACGTGGCCGCGAGCACAACGCCGGGAATGATCAGCGCCGGCTCAAAGAGCTTGTAGCCGACGTTGTACAGCGCGAGTTGGCCTGTGCCGAGCAGCGGCGGGATGAGCAGGTTGTCCACGCGAAACGACACTATGCTGAAAACGATGCCGATGCCGACCGCCGTGGGCTGCCCTGCCGAGCGCCGCCATGCCGCCCAGTCGGGCCGCCACACCGGGCGCACGTACCGGCGCAAAATAGTATAGGCAAAGGCCAGCGCTGCGGTCATCGCAGCGAGCGTCGTGAGGGCCAGACCGAGCACGGCCCCGCCCAGCCACAGGACCAGCAGACCGAGCGCGAAATTCAGACCGCGGGCCACCAGGTTGGCGGCGGCCTCGTACTTCAACCTGCCGAGGGCGCGGAAGCAGTACGCAACGAACTCAAGCGCCGTGCTGAGCACCATGGAGGCGCCGACTACCAGCAGCGCGCCTTTGTTGCCCACAGGCTCCACAACAACCAGCAGCGCGAAGGCTGCCAGCGCAACGGCCGAGAGCACGGCCTTGATCGCGAGGGCGCCGCCAAGCAATCGGCCCGCCTGCGCTTCTGAAGTGAAGTAAGGGGGAGAGGCGGCGTCCTGCACGACGAGGCGCGAAAGCTCGCGCTGCACGTATAATTGGAGGCCGAAGTCGGCCACCTGGGCCACCATGAAGCCGATGCTGAGGGCGAAAGTAAAATCGCCGAAGTCGGAGGGCGCGAGGGCGCGCGCGGCCGCCCACAGGAGGACGTATTGCATGAGCCGGCCCAGCACGTCGGAGCCGAGCTTCCACCCGGCTCCACGGGCCGCGAGCATGCGCAATGAAATGGGAGGCACGTTGATACTTACGAGTCGAGTTACGCGTGAAGACCGGGAGACTTCAGTGGCGCGGGATGCTCGCCGGGTGGGCGGCCAGGCGAGAAGGAGGACTTCCGCGCAGAACGTGGCGCGGGCGCGTCGATTGACCTTTTTGCGCCCAATGATTGTATCATAAAGTGTAAGGCATCGCGCCCCCAGCACCCACCGATGAAGCTTCCTCTCCCAAAACGTACCGAGGACCGGCAGGCCGTCCCGCCCGGGTTGGCTTACGACCGCGAGCTTGCCGCGCGCATCCACGATGGTGACCGCGGCGCGCTCGAGCGGTTCGTGGACCGGCATTCCGGCACTGTGTACCGCTACATGGCCCACCGCCTGGGCGAGGAGCAGGACGACCTGGCGCACAGGCTCACGGCTGAGGCGATATCCGACGCGCTCGGAAAGCTGCGCGGGTACGCTCGCGGCACTGCTGATACGCCGTTGGAGCTGTGGCTGCTGAGGGTGGCCGAGCGCAGGCTGGCACGGAGCAAGCTGCGCCGCGTGCCGCCCCCCGACCGCCCCGACGAGAACGAGCCGGACGTCGCCGTGCTGCGGCGGGCGCTGTCGCGGATGCCTTCGCGCCACGCCTTCCCGGTCGGTCTAGCCGTGTTCGAGCAGCTAACCGCGAGCGAGATGGCCGGCGCGCTCGGCACCTCCCCCGCGCGGGCGATGAGGCGGCTGCGCGCGGCCCTCAAGCGAATCGGCGCCGAGCTTGAGCGGGAGGGCGTGTAGGTGGACGCGATCAGGCGCCTCGTGCCGGGGGCCGAACCGAAGGACGAGCGGCCCGCCCCGCGCCGGGTGCCCGTGCCCGAGGGGCGGGCGCCGAGGCTTCGAGGGCGCGACCGGGCGATGGCCCAGGCGCTCGAGCAATTGGCCTCGGGCGTGCCTCTCAACTGGGGGCAGATCGAGGACGATCCCGAGATGGCCACACTGGCCCGGCTGCAGGAGGCGGGCGAGCAGGCTCGCACAATGCGCCTGCGCGAGCCTGACGCCGAGTTCAAGGCCGCGCTCGTGCAGCGGCTGGCGCCCCGACTACCGAGGCCGAAAGATGCCCCGCCCAGGCCCGCCGCGCCCCAGACCATGGCCGGGTTCTCGGAGCGCGTGCAGGTGCTTACACAGGTCGAAGAGAACGTCCGTCTGACCACGGATTGGGGCAAGGTGATCCTGCGCGGGGCGGCAGCGGTGGCGGCCATCGTCGTGCTCTACTGGGGGCTGTCGGCGTTCGTCACCGCGGCCACCACGCCGACTTACACGTGGATCGAGATCCGGCGCTCGGGCGAGACCTTCAGCCGGCAGGAGCGCCCGGCGGAGTGGACGCTTCTGCCGTGCCGCGAGGATAGGGTGCGCAACCGCACTCGCCCGTTCAACTTCGAGCTGGTGCGGTCCCTGGGCGAGGCCCGCGACTTCACCGGCTATTCCATCCCGACGCTGCCCGACGCGATCACCGTGCCCACCACGTACACGTTCCAGCTTGCCGTGAGCGCCGTCGATCCCTGCGACGGCAACGACCTTGCCGAAGGGGATGAGGGCGCGCTTGTGAAACTGCAGTACTCGGCCACCTACCGGCAATTTCCCCCGGGCGGGCCGAGGGGCGGGCGAACCCAGGTAACCCCCCTGGCGCTGTTCGCCGGGTACCTTCAGCCGACCGACGTGGACGTGACCACCGGACAGTGGCATGAGGTGCGCGTGAGCGACGACGTCCGCGGCGTCTACTGGCAGGGCACGCCGTACCGCGACAAGTCGGGCGCGCAGTGGCTCGGCGAGGTCAGCGTGCTCACCGTCGAGCGCGGCGACATGGTGGTGACGCTTGTCGGATCGCACACGGACGGCACGAACGAAGAGGTCCTTCTAGAGCTTGTGCGCAACCTGAGGTGGTAAGCGGGATGTAGTGTATGCTTGTGGCGACACCACCACGCGAGCGCGAGCATTGACCCCGCAGGCAACACAGGCGGATACAGCCACCCAGGCAGACAATACCCCGGCGCGCGGCCCCACTGTATGGATCGCGTGGGCCGTGCTTGTCCTGCTGCTCGCCGCCTCGCTCGTGCCGGTGGCTCGATTTGCCCAGACCTCGGCCGCGTGGCTCGATTTCCCCTACCCGCGTGCCGGGTCCGAGGGCCTGATCCTGTACGAGACGCTGCTCGTCAAGCGCGGCGGCGACCTCTATTCCCCCATCACCCCCGAGCGGTTCATCTCAGGCCCTTACCCGCCGGTGTATTACTACCTCGCCGCGCCGTTGTTGCCCGACAGCCTGCCCGACTTCTCGCGGCCGGGCGCGGTCGACTCCATTTTCGCCGGTGGGCGCACGGTTTCGCTCGTTGCGGCCATCGTCGCGGCAGTGATGGTGGCGCTGCTGGTCGTCCTGCAGGGCGGCTATGGTCGGCCCGGGAGGCGCGGCCGGGCGGTCGGGCTGGCGGGCGGGGCGCTCGGGGGGCTGCTGCTGCTGAGCCTTCCCCAGGTGACCGTTTGGGCGACACGCTTCCGAGGCGACATGCTGATGGCCGCGCTCACGGCCGCC
>DASTEB010000038.1:0-18851 GCA_035710025.1 Chloroflexia bacterium | reverse complement strand
GGGCGTGGTCGTACACCACGTAGGCGTACGGCATGTCCACCTGGTTGGCCGCCCAGATCTCGTCGTCCTCCCGGATGATGCCCACCCGGCGGCAGTCGTCAATGACGCGCCGGATCAGGTCGTCGCCCTCGCACGGCAGTTCCTTATACTCCGAGTAGGTGATCTCAGCCGTCAGCCCGAAGCCGCCCGGCGGGTTGCAGTGCGGGCTGGCGTTGCCCTGCACGAAGATGCGGTGGAACACCGTGTCCTCGGGGTAATAGATCCAGTGCTTGTCGGTCACGTTCTCCCGGCCGATGCCCAGGTTCACGCACCTCACCGAAACGTGCCGCAGCCCCTCGACCGCCTTGCGCACGGGGGCGGGCGCCTCGCTGCCCATACTCTTGATGAGAGCAGGCAGGGGCATCGTGCTGATAAGGTGGCGGTACTCGACCTCCGAGCCGTCGCTCAGGCGTATAGTGTGGCGCGAGGGCGACACGCTCTCCACCCTGGTCTTGAGCCGCAGCTCGCCCTTCAGGTGGGGCAGGAAGCCGTCCATCAGCGCCTGGAAGCCGCCGCGCAGCGGGTAGCCGAACGTGGCGTTGGGGCCCATCGGCGTGGGCACGGGCTTCAGCGCGCCCTCGATGATCTCGTTCAGGTCGGGCAAAGGCACCCGTCCGCCCAGCCACGACGTTTCCATCTCGCTCAGGGGTACAGCCCACAGCTTGCGGTTGTAGGGGATGGCGAAGTGCTTCGCTATCCCCTTGCCCCATACCTTGTAGATGAACTCCTCGAAGTTGCGCGGCTCGCCGCTCGTGCTCTTGACGGGGCCGTGGATCGAACAGGCGGCCGTGCCGTTGGGCGACACGCTCTCCACCGTGCCGTCGGCACAGCAGTCGAGCAATTCCGACTCGTCGGGCTTGCCGTTGCCGTGTGCTCGGCCATTACCGCTGCCGTTCGCGCTGCCCATGAGGGACACGCGCACCGCGGGCTGCTCCTCGGCCTTGTTCTGGCCGTCGAGCGAGCCGTAGCGCGCCTCGATCGCTCCGACGATGCACTCCTGTATCACCTCGGGCGGCAGGCCGTACAGCGCACCCTGGAACGGGTAGCGCGTGTAGACACCCCTGGAGTAGATCCAGGCCTCGCGGTTCTGCCAGTGCACGTTGTCTCCCAGCAGGATCTTGTACATCTGGTGGACGTAGTCGTCCTTGGAGAACATGATGTGCCCTGCATAGTCGAACGTGAATCCGTTGTCCTCGATGGAGCGGCACCAGCCGCCAACGCGGTCGTTCTGGTCCACCAACAGGGCGTCCTGCCCGAGATGGTAGGCCGCACTCAGCCCGGTCGGCCCCGCGCCCACCACGACCGTGCGCCGTCGCTCTCGTCCCTTGGGGGAATTACTCTGATTTATGCCTCGGATCTTATTCACAAACTGCTCCTATGATATGTAGTAGCCTGCAGCCAGATTATGTTATGATCGCAATAAGCATGCGGTCAAATGAGGACTTCGTCGGGGCGAGGCCGTTACCCGGTAACGGTGGGTGAGTAGGTGAAGGCGGCCGCGGCCCTGCGCGTCTGCGCGTTCAGCTCGGCCTCCTCGATCAGGCTTTCCATGGCCCGCGCCGTCTGAGCCCAGGACGTGCCGGCAACCACCTGGTGCCCTGCCTCGACGCGGAACCAGCGCTCGTCGGACGAGGCGTTCAGCGCGGCGTCGCAGGCGGCGACGAACTCCTCCGGCGTGCGGCCGATGTACACGATGTCGCCGTATGGCTCCGCCACGTCGGTGATCGGCGTGCTTACGATAGGCAAGCCGGCAGCCATGTACTCCAGCGTTTTGGTCGGGCTGATGAAGCGGGTCGACTCGTTCAGCGCGAACGGAAGCAGGCTCACGTCCCACCCGCCCAGGTAGCGCGGCAGGTCCTTGTAACCGCGCTGGCCTGTGTACAGGATGTTGGCGGCCCGTGGCAGGTCGGCTTCGTCGATCTTCGCGACGGGGCCGACCATCACGATCTGCCAGTCGGGGCGCGATTCGGCCAGAGCGCGGATGATATCGAGATCCATGCGCTCGTCTATGACGCCGTAGAAACCGAGACGCGGGTGAGGGAGCGCGGACTGGTCGTCAGGCTCCTCGGTGTTGCGTGCCGAGCCGAAGTGCGCTGCGTCCACGCTGCTGGGGAAGCAGTGGATGTTGTGGTGCTGCGCCTTGCGCGCCCGGTACAGGCTCGGCCCGCCGGTGAACACGAGGTCGGCCGCGCGCATTAGCTCGGCTTCGCGCTCCACCAGGTGCGACGGCGCGCCCTTGAAGCCGGCGAGGTCGTCCATGCAGTCGTAGACAATGGCGAGGGGGCCGGCCACCTGCGCTACCGGCAGGGCGAGCGGCGTGTAGAGCCACGCCACGAAATCGCGCACGCCCTCGTTAGCCAGCAGGCTGCGCACGAGCGGAATCAGCACGGGGTGTTGCTTGTCGGCGAAGCCGTGGCCCCCGACGCTCATCTGCGGGCGGCATACCAGCACGCCTGGAGCGGGGTACGAGCACTTCCAATGCGGGTGGGCGCCGGCCACGTACTCAGGCTCCTCGATGAACATTACCGGCCTCCCACCCGCCGCTATCCTCGAAAGCAGGTGCTGGGGACGCTGGTATACAAAGTCCCACCGGAGGTGGGAGAAAACCACAAGTGTGGAAGGGGACTGCATGGATGGACCTTTCTATTGAGTAGAGTGAGGAGCACGAGGCACACGCTGCCCCTCACCACACTACCGCAGGACGCTCTACGGCAGACGGTAGTGTGCAGCCACCCAGGACGGTAAGCAATCGTTATGCCATGGGAGGCACCACCGCCGCTTGCTGCCGGGGCCAGATGGCGCGAGGGGCACACATTCTGCTAGCCATCCTCCATGATTGCCTCGACACGGACGTCCGGAGGCCAAACCAATGAGCGATACCGACGAGTGGCAGAAGAGCGAGAGACAGCGCCGCGCAGGCCCAGCGCACGACCGCCCGGCACCCCACCGCCCGGGAGATGCGAGGGAGCACGACCGTCATCTCACCCCTGAGGAAGTGGAGCGCATCGAAGAGCAGGTGCGCGAGGAGGTCGCGGCCGCCAGCCCCGCGATCAGCGACAGTTGACGCGAGCGGCCCCGCCACCGAACAAGGAGGACAACAATGAGCAACCGTATAGACAGGCGAGAAGACGTCAACCCGAAAGAGGGCGAGCGCAAGTACGGCGACGTAGAGTTCGCCGACCCGGTGAACAACAAATACCCCATCGACACGCCCGAGCACGTCCGCGCGGCGTGGTCCTACATCAACAAGGACGAGACCCGGAGTAAGTACGACGCGGACGACGCTCGCAAGATTGAGGAACGCATCAAAAAGGCGGCCCGCAAGCACGGCGTGGAGATCAGCGAGGAGTAGTTGACCTGCCCCGTCCCGGGCGTCTGGCCGCGAGCTGAAGCATAGAGTGGGAGTGTGGAATGCCGCACTCCCACTCCTGATTTCCACCTGCGCAAAAGCTGTATAATATCCTGCCAGGCAGAAGCAGCGCCGCGCCCGCACGGGGCCGCGACTAATGCTGCTCGCCTCAGTGTTGCGCTCGCGGCAGACGGTGGCAACATACCATGATTTTGGAGGACGGGACAGCGTTGTCCGACCAGACCGGTGCGCCCGAGCGCACCTACATCGAGACGCTGGTGATTGCCCTGGGGGGCAACGCCATCCAGCAGAAGGGCGACAAGGGCACCGCCGAAGAGCAGTTCGCCAACGTGGCCCACGCAATGGCCTCAGTGGCCGAGCTTGCCGAGCGGGGCTACCGCGTGGTGCTCACCCACGGCAACGGGCCGCAGGTCGGCACCATCCTGCTGCAGCAGGCCGCGGGCGAGGCGGCATCAGGCATCCCCTCGATGCCTATGGACGTTGCGGGCGCGATGAGCCAGGGGCAGCTTGGCTACATGATGCAGCAGTGCCTCCAGAACGAGCTTCGCAGCCGCGGCAAGCCCTGGCCTGTAGCCACGGTGGTCACACAGGTGGTGGTCGATCCGGCCGATCCGGCATTCAGCCACCCCACCAAGCCCATCGGCCCCTTCTACGACGCCGCGAAGGCCGAGGAGCTGCGCGCAAAGGGCTACACCGTGATCGAGGACAGCGGCCGGGGCTACCGGCGCGTCGTGCCCTCGCCCATGCCCGCCGCCATCGCCGAGATCTACGCCATACGCACCCTTGTCAACAGCGGCGCGCTCGTCATCTGCGCGGGCGGCGGCGGCATCCCCGTGGTGCGCGATGCCGAGGGCGTATTGCACGGGGTTGAGGCGGTCATCGACAAGGACCTGGGCGCGTCGCTGCTCGCCCAGAGGCTCGACGCCGACCGCTTGCTCGTGCTCACCGACGTGGAGCGCGCGGCTGTCAACTTCCGCAAGCCCGACCAGCACAACCTCGACACCGTCACCGTGAGCGAGATGCGCGCATACATTGCCGAAGGGCATTTCGCGGCGGGCAGCATGGGCCCCAAGGTGCGCGCCGCGGTCGATTTCGTGGCGGCCGGGGGCAAGCAGGCTATCATCACCCATCTGCACAAGGCGCTCGCGGCGCTCGAGGGGCATACCGGCACGCACGTCGTGCCCGATCGCGAGTAGCGGCAAAGGCGGCAACCGACTATCAACAAGGAGTACCGGCAATGGCTGTCAGCATGAAGGGCAGGAGCTTCGTCTCCGTAGCGGATTTCACGGCGGAGGAGATCTGGACCGTATGGGAGCTTGCCGCGCAGCTCAAGACGAAGCAAAAGGCGGGCGAGCCACACCGCCTGCTCGAGGGCAAGCAGATGGCGATGATCTTCCAGAAGCCGTCGCTGCGCACCCAGGTAAGCTTCGAGACGGGCATGTCTCAGCTTGGCGGGCACGCCCTGTTCCTCGGCCCCGACCACATCCAGCTTGGCAAGCGCGAGTCGGTGCCCGACGTGGCGCGCGTGCTCGGCCGCATGGTGGACGGCATCATGGCCCGGGTGTTCGGGCACAGCGACGTCGAGCAGCTTGCCCGGTACGCGGGCGTGCCCGTAATCAACGGCCTGTCCGACGCCGAGCACCCCTGCCAGGCAATGACCGACCTTTTCACAATCTGGGAGAAGAAGCGCCGCGTGCACGGCGTCAACCTGACCTACATCGGCGACGGGAACAACGTGGCGGCCTCGCTTCTGCTACTCGCCGCCAGGGTCGGCATGAACTGCACCATCATCAGCCCGAACGGGTACGAGGTCGGGTCTGAGTACGTGCAGCGCGCCCGCGCAGACGCCGCGATTTCGGGCGCCAAGCTGCGCTTCTCCAACGAGCCTGAGGACGTGGCGGGCGCCGACGTGATCTACACCGACGTATGGGCAAGCATGGGGCAGGAGGCCGAGGCGGCCGAGCGCGAGAAGGTGTTCAAGCCGTTCCAGGTGAACACGCAGCTTATCGAGCAGACGGGCACGCACCCGCTGATCATGCACTGCCTTCCGGCGCACCGCGGCCACGAGATCACCAACGAGGCGATGGACGGCCCCGGCTCGGTAGTGTTCGAGCAGGCCGAGAACCGCCTGCACGTGCAGAAGGCAATCATGTCGCTGTTGATCGCCTGACGCGGTACCCTCACAATCCTCCCTAGAGCGTGGCGGTAACTGTGCGCGTGGTGCTGCCGCGCGCCACTGTAAGCTCAACCGGCCCGGTGCCTAACTTGCCCAGCGCGGCTGTGAGGTCGTCCACCGAGCCGACGGGTGTGCCACCCACCGCCGTGATAACGTCCCCCGCCCTCAGCCCGGCGGCCTCGGCCGGAGAGCCGGGGTTGACCCCGCCCACGTAGGCGCCCTGCACCGCCGTGCCGCCCGGCATAGTGTAGCGCGAGGCGTCGGCTACCTTCGCGCCCAGGGGCTTGCGGCCGGGCTTGCCGGTGCTCGCCGCGGGGCGGGCGCGCATCTGGGCGATTACGCGCTCGAGTCGCGGGCGGTCGAAGCCCACGATCACCTGGTCGCCGATGACGGTGACGGGCACGCCCCGCTGGCCCGAGCGGCGGACCATCTCGATCGCGGCCGCGCGGTCCATGTCCACCATCTTCTCGGTGTACGGCACGCCGTTCTGTGAAAGAAACTCCTTCACCCTGGGGCACCACGGTCAGGTGCGGGTAGAGTACACGGTTGCCCTTAGCTCCTGCATGTGTGCGCGTTCTCCTCACGTAATTATCGCCGCGACCGGCGCTGCTCATCACGATGTTCAGGCTGTACAGTCGGCAGATTCGGTGCCATCGTACATGCGCCCGGCACGCTTCTTGCCGCCCATCCCAGTGCAATAGTCGAGCGAGGGACGCGGGCAAGTCCGCCGGGAGCTGCACCCGCCATTGCTCGCCGGCAGGCCAATACAGCCTCCGGAACGCCCTCGCAAAGTCAATACCAGGAGGATCAACGATGACCCACCACACCGCACAACACACCGGACACCAGATGAGCGAGGAGATGCAGCGCTGCATACAGGAGTGCCTGAACTGCCACAGCATCTGCCTGCAGTCGGTCACTTACTGCCTGCAGATGGGCGGCAAGCACGCCGAGCCGGGCCATGTGAGGCTGCTGCTCGACTG
This sequence comes from Chloroflexia bacterium, assembly GCA_035710025.1. GTDB lineage: Bacteria > Chloroflexota > Chloroflexia > QHBQ01 > JADMIH01 > JADMIH01. The sequence goes on along the minus strand of DASTEB010000038.1, from coordinate 12,283 downwards.
CGCCGAGATCTGCCAGACCAGCGCCAACTTCATGCTGCGCGGCTCCGAGCTACACGGGCGCACCTGCGGCGTGTGCGCCGAGGTCTGCGAGGCTTGCGCCCGCAGCTGCGACCAGATGGGCGACGACGCGATGATGCGTGCCTGCGCCGATGCTTGCCGCCGGTGCGCCGAGTCGTGCCGCCACATGGCAGCTATGGCGTAGAAGCTGCTCGGGCTTTGCCCGACGACATCTCCTCGATCAGGGCCGCCGCAAACTCGCGCCAGTCGCACACGACGCCGAGGTCGGCGGCCTTGAATATCGGCGCGTCGGGGTCGCTGTTCAACGCGACCACGCTGTGCGAGCGCATCATCCCCGCGACGTGGTTGAAATTGCCCTGCAGGCCGATGCCCACGTAGAGGTCGGGGGCGACCGCCCGGCCCGTGATGCCCACCTGCTGCTGGCGCGGCAGCCAACCCGCGTCGACCACCTTGCGCGTGCCGCCCAGGGCTACCTCGTCCGGCGAAAGGCCCAATCGCCGCCCCAGCGCCTCGGCGAGAGTGCGTATTTCGGGCAGAGCCTCCGGCCCGCCGATGCCCGTGCCCACCGACACCACCAGCCGCGCATCGTCCAGGGCCACCCCTTCGGATCCGCTGTGCGTGACCGACACGACCCGGGCGAGCGGCTCAGGCAGGCCGGTCAGGTCGAGCGGCTCGACCCGGGGCGCGGCCTCGCGTGGGGCGTACACAGGCAGCAATCCCGGCCGCACCGTCGCCATCTGAGGCAGGGTGCGGCTCACGATAGGCGCGACCACCTGCCCGCCGAACGCCGGCTTGAGCTGCAGCAGCCGTCCTTCGGGGTCAAGCTCGAAGCCGAGGCAGTCGGCCGTGAGGCCCAGGCCGAGCCGGGCAGCCACACGCGGGGCGAGATCCTTACCGTAGGACGTGGCGGGAAGGAGCACGGCCCACGGCCTGTACCGCTCGATGGCGCGGGCCAGCACCCAGACGAGCGTCTCGGCGTTGGCAGGCTCAAGCCGCGCGTCCGAGGCGACGAACACGCGTCCAGCGCCGTGCCGCGCAAGCTCGCCCGCTGCATCGCCCGCGCTCTCCCCGCCGAGCAGTACGGCAGCGGCCTCCCCGCCCACCAGCGAGGCAAGGCGCGAGGCCTCTCCCGCAAGCTCCAGCGACACGCGGCGCAAGGTACCGCCGGGGAGCACCTCGGCCACGGACCACACGCCTCGGTCGGGGTCGGGCCTGGCGGTAGGCGCGGGAAGGGTTGGAGGGGACGGGCGCCGGGCCGGGTCGGCGAGGCCCATACGGTCAAGCTCGGCCAGCAGCGTGACGGCCATCGAGCGCGCATCGCCCGAAAGCACCCGCCGCTCGCGCACGACCGTGACCGGGCGAAGATCGGCCACCCACGTGGGCGAACCTGCAAGTCCCACCTGCTCGGGGTCGAGGCCCAGGTCGTAGGCCGACAGCGTCTCGATGAGCGATGGGTCGCGCGCGATGCGCGTGCGGCCCGCCTCCAGCACCTGCGGCGTCGTCTTCACCGGCTTGATTAGGTGCTCGGCCGCGGTCAGCACGGCGGGCATGGGGAGGACTATCTCCTCGAAGCCGGTGTCGGTCTCGCGGGTGACGTGCAGTGCGCCCTCGTCCGCATCGACGTGGACCTCGGTCGCGCCCGTGACGCACGGCACCCCCAGCATCTCGGCCAGCTGCGGGCCGGTGTGACCGGTCTCCGAGTCGGTGCTGTACTTGCCGAGCAGCAGCAAGTCGAACGGAGCGCGGCCCAGCGCCGCCGCCAGCGCGCGCGCCGTCGCCAGTGTGTCTGACCCCGCCAGCGCGCGGTCGGTGACGTGCATACAGCGGTCAACCCCCCGGCCGAGGCACTCGACCAGTGCCTCGCGCGCCGCGGGCGGGCCCATCGTCACGGCCGTGATCGTGCCGCCGTGCAGGCCGCGCAGGCGCACCGCCTCGGTCAGCGCCCGCTTGTCGTACGGGTTGATGACGCTAGCGACGCCCTCGCGCACAAGCGTGCGGGTAGCGGGGTCATACCGCAGTTCTTCGGACTCGGGTACCTGCTTGATGAGGACGACTGTGCGCATGGCTCGGTGGACCACTGACGTTGGTGAACAGCACGCAGCAAGCGGCGGAATACGCCGCCCGCACGCTTAGACTATAGCAGAAACGGCCTCCCTCACGCACGCGGTACCCTCCCCGCACAGGGGATTCTCTTTGAAACTGAAATTAGCCACGAAGTACACGAAGAGAACGAAGTTCACGAAGGATTAGCTATTTGGCTCATGGACGCGACGAGGCAGGGATCTTAAAGGTCTGGGCTGTTGCTTCCTGAGCACTCGTGCCGACCTGACTGACTTCGCGTCCTTCGTGCTCCTTCGTGTTCTTCGTGGCTAAACGCGCCTCAGGTCTAGGGGCTGTCCAGGGGCGTGTTGCTTGACTAGCGCAGTGGCGAGAACCTATACTGAGCGTGCGTCGTGACCGCGGCGCCTCGTTACTCGAAAGGACGTAAATAGAATGCGTCTACGCGCGCTTGCACCTTTAATATTGATACTCAGCCTGCTGCTGGCGGCCTGTGATGCCACGGGTCTACCCCCGGCGGGCACCCCGACTTCGGTTGTCGAGCCGACCGCGACGACCGAGGCGGCGCTGCCTACCCGGACGACGCCCCGCCAGAACCCCACGCCGACCGCGGTCAGCGTGCGGCCGAGCGCAACGGCCACGACGGCGGAAGCCGCGGCCACACCCGACCCGCAAGGCACGGTCGACCCCGTGGCGGAGGCGCAGATCACGCAGATCGAGGAGGATACCTCCAGGCTGCGCGGCCTTCAGCCCAAGAGCGACGTGCCCGAGATCTTCATCAACGAAGCGCAATTGCGCGAGAACCTGATCCGCGACACCGAGGCCGAATACCCCGTGGAAGAGGCCCAGGACGATGCGCGCCAGCTGTGGCTGCTGCGCCTGACCAACGACCCCGCGCTCGATCTGCGCCAGCTTTACATCGACCTGCAGACCGAGCAGGTGGCCGGCTACTACGACCCCGACAAGAAGGAGTTGTACGTGCGCAAGGAGGACGGCGAGCTTTCGCCTCTTGCCCGCCAGACGCTCTCGCATGAGTTCGTACACAGCCTGCAGGACCAGCACTTCGACCTGAACAAGATGCTGCCCGACGACACCACCGACGACGACCGCGCCCTGGCCGTGCGCGCCCTTGTGGAGGGTGATGCCACCATCTCGGGTCTGCTGTACGCCCAGGCACACATGACCGAGGAAGAGTTCAACGACATGCTGGCAGAGAGCGCGGCCGCCGAGACCACGGTGCTCGACAAGGCGCCCCGCTACATTCGCGACAGCCTGATATTCCCCTACGAGAAGGGCGTCGAGTTCATCATGGCGGTCGGCGGGCTGAACAGCTTCCGCAGCGTCGACCAAGCGATGAAGGACCCGCCCGCCTCGACCGAGCAGATCATGCACCCGGAGAAGTACCTCGGCGGGGCGCGCGACGAGCCTAAACCCGCCCCCGTCATACCGCTCACGGGAACGCTCAACGCCGGGTGGACCATGAACGACAACGGCACGATCGGTGAGTTCGACCTGCAGATCATCCTCGACGAGAACGGCGCGTCGGACGCGAGCCGCGCGTCCGAGGGCTGGGGCGGCGGCAACTACGCCTATTACCGCCACAGCGGCGGCGACCAGTCGCTGTTGCTGGTGAATACTGCGTGGGACAGCCGGGCCGACGCCGACGAGTTCGAGGCGGCGATGCGCGAGACGTTCGCGGTCTCGGGCGAGGAAGGCGACTTCTGGAGCGATGGGCGGCGCTTGTTCGCCATCAAGCGCGTGGGCGACAATGTTTGGTACGGCGCCTCCACCGACCGCAACGCGCTCGAATCCGCGATGGACTCGATAAAATAGGGTTGCTGCGCCGAGCTCCAGATACCCCAGCCCGCGAAGCGGGCGTAAGAACTTAGCCCCGTGGCGTAAGCCCGGGGATGAGCACCACCCCTGCCCCAAGCCCCGAAGGGGCGACAGACATTGGCTGGGAAATGTGGCCGAGGTTGAGCACCACGGTAGGCCGTGGCAGGTGCTCCCAGGCTTACGCCCGGTTCGCCTTATGCCGCCCGCTTCGCGGGCTAGGGGTAAAAAGAGAATGGCGGCCTTCCCCGGGCTTACTCCCGGGGCTAAGTTCTTACGCCCGCTTCGCGGGCTTTGCGTGGGGCGTCTGTCCTGTCGGGTCTCCATTAGCGGGCCAGACACCCTGGTGTGCTCTGCTGCACAATTGACATCGGCCCCGCGCGGTGCTATACTGCCCGCACAACCGAATATTGGCACGGTAGGGGTCGCCCGAAGCACGGAAGCGAGGGCGTCAAAGGGGGAAGCCGGTCAGAGTCCGGCGCTGTCCCGCAACTGTAGTCCACTTGGAGAGCCAGGATACCCTCCTCTACCTCACTCCACACAACCTTCGCGCGAAAGGGGGGAGGAGCGATGGCCGAGGCACACAGGTACCTCACGCACGGGCCGCCATAGGGGCGGCGAGCGGCTATCGAGTCAGCTAGCTGACGATACTCACGGAACCCTTGTCGCAACAGGCGGCAAGGGCTTTTTGTTGTTAGCACAGAGGACGAGGGAACCGAATATGAACACGCATGCAACACGAACAAGGGCGGCGCTGGCGGTCTTCACGGCGCTGCTCGCCCTGGTATGGGGCGCGGGACAGGTGTTCGCGCAATCGACCTACGTTGCTCCGGCCAACCGGGCGGTCGAATGGATGAAGACGCAACAGCAGCCCGACGGCTCGTTCGCCGGGTTCGGCGCGGGCTCGACCGCGGACGCCGTGCTCGCGATCGTGGCGGCGGGCCGCGACCCGGGATCATACCAGCAGGGCGGCAACACGCCCGTCACCTTCCTGCAGAGCAAAGCCGTCGACCTCGCCAAGACCGCGGGGGGAGCGGGCAAGCTGCTCGTCGCCGTGCGGGCGCTCGGCATGGACGGGCGGCAGTTCGGCGGCGTCGACCTGGTACAGAGCATCCGCGCTACCGAGAGCGTCTCCGTTACCGGGCAGTACGGCCCCGACCTGATCGGCCACGCCTTCGCGGTGCTCGGCCTGAGAGCGGCGCGCGAGCAAGTACCCCCTGCCGCTATCGAGCGCATCAAGACCACGCAGACGGCCGCGGGCGGCTGGGCATTCACAGGCGATACCGCGGAAGGCTCGGCCGATACGAATACCACCGCCGTGGTGCTTCAGGCGCTGGTCGCGGCGGGCGCGGCGGAGAGCGAGGCGGCCATGACTAACCGCGCCGTCGAGTACCTGCTGTCCCAGCAGAACACGGATGGGGGATGGCCCTACCAGAAGGGCGGCGAGTTCGGGTCGGACAGCGACGCCAACTCGACCTCCTACGTGGTGCAGGCGCTCGCCGCGCTGAATAACGACGAGGACGCCGAGAGGGGCAGGCGCTTCCTGCTGACCCTGCAGACGCAGAGCGGGGCGTTCGGCTACTCAGCAGCCGAGGCGGCGGACAACGCCGGGGCAACGTACCAGGCCGTGCACGCGCTGCTCGGCGCGACGCTGGTCGACCCGGTCGCGGCGCCTTTGCCGGTGCCGCCCACGGCACCGATCGGCGAGGAGTTGCAGCCGGGGATGCCGCGCACGGGGGCAGGAGTGGCGCTGCCTGTGCTCGTGTTGGTTCTGTCGGCGCTCGCGCTGGGCGGTGGGTTGGCCGTTCGGCGCAGGAGCGCGGCGTAAAGAGGAGGTAGCGGGCGGTCCATCCAGGGCCGTCCGCGCATGCATGGCAACACATACTGCCCGGGTATTCGCGCTGGCGGTCGCGCTGCTGGCCCTCGGAGTGTCGGGGGCGGGGGCCGCGGGGCCGGCGCGCGCCGGGCAGGCCGAGAACCTGGCCGGGTTGATTGTGCAATTCACCGAGAGCGACGTGCGCACCTACTGCCTGGCGTTCGAGGGCGAGAGTATCTCCGGGCTGGATCTGCTGCTCAAGAGCGGACTGGACCTCAAGGTCGAGGCGTTCGGCGCGATGGGCGCGCAGGTGTGCAAGATCGACGCAACGGGGTGCGACTACCCGGGCGAACCCTGTGTGTGTCAGTCGTACGGGCCGGGCGGGGTGTACTGGAGCTACCACCACCTGCGCGAAGGCACCTGGCGCACCTCAATTGTTGGCGCGAGCAGCTATACAGTGCGCCCCGGCGAGGTGGAGGGCTGGGCCTGGAGCGGCGGCGCGCCGCCCGCGCAGACCTACTCATTCGAGCAGCTTTGTCCTGCCGAGCAGCCTCCTGCGCCCACGCCGACGCAGCCCCCACCGCCCAGCGCAACCGCAACACCGGTGCCGGTGGCGCCGAGCGCGACACCCCCGCCCCCGGCTACCCCTACGCCGCAGCCGCCGCAGGCCACGGCCACACAGCCGCCCGTGCCGCCGTCCGACACGCCGACAACAGATCCGTTGCCCACCGAGACGGCGGTACCGCCGGCGACGGCCACACGCCCGCCGCCCACGTCGACAGCAACGGCCACACCGACAGCCACGCCTACCCTTGCGCCCACAACCCCATCCCCCACGCCAACGGCCGCTGCGGCAGGGCCTTCGGGGGAGGACGCGGCACGGTACGTTGGGCTGGCGATCGGCGCGGCGGTGCTGGGCGGGCTTGCGATCTGGGGCGGGCTGAGGGTGGCGCGCGGGCGGCAAAGGAGCGGCGGCGATGTGGGGTAGCGCGGCCTACGTGTTTCACGTAGGGGCCTGGGGCGGGTGGCTCGCGGGGGCGATGCTGTTCGCCCTGAGCACGCGCAACCCCTTCTACCTGGGGCTGGTGATGGCGGCCGCGCTGCTGGTCAACCGCACGCTCACACGCTACGCCGAGCGTCGTGACACCGGCCAGGCAGGCGACGTAGGGGACGGCAGGCAGCGGTCGGGCGGGGTGCTCCTGCGGGCGGTCGTGCTCATCTCGCTCGTGGTCGCGCTGTTCAAGGGGATGAGCCTGCACCTCGGCGCGACGGTGCTTTTCACCCTGCCCGAGTGGATACCGATCCTGGGCGGCCCGGTGACGCTGGAGGCGTTGGTGTCGGCGGGGCTCGACGCGCTCACCATCCTGACGGTGCTGGCCGTGTTCGTGGCGTTCAGCGCGGGAGCCGACTACTACGCGCTGCTGCGCTCGGTGCCCCCTTTCATGCACCAGGCAGCGCTGGTCACCTCCATCGGCATCACCTTCGTGCCCCAGACGGTCACGCGCTTCCGCGAGATACGCGAGGCGCAGGCCCTGCGCGGCCACCGGGTGCGGCGCATCGGCGACCTCGTGCCGCTGCTTGTACCGCTGCTCGCGGGGGGCATGGAGCGCTCGATGGACCTTGCCGAGGCGATGGAGGCGCGCGGGTTCAGCCGGACGCCCGGCGCGGGACGCTCGCTCAGCCCGGTGGTCGTGCAGCTCGGGATAGCGTTCGGGCTGGGGTTCGTGCTGGTGGGCGGGGCGCTGTTCGCCTTCGCGCCCGCGCTGCCCTGGCTGGCCTGGCTCGTTATCGGCGCGGGGGTCGCCCTGATCGCAGTCACGCTGCGGAGTATCGGCGCGGGGGTCAGGCGCAGCCGCTACCGCAAGACCGTCTGGCGCGATACCGACACGGTGCTGACACTTGCCTCGCTCGGAGTCCTGGCCGCGCTGATCGCCTTCCGGTCGCTCGCGCCGTCGCTGCTGGCCTACACGCCCTTCCTGCGGATTGCGATGCCGCCTTTCGACCTTTCAATTACAGCGACAATAGCGGGCTTATTAGCCCCGGCGGCCATCGTGCTAATAATCGGGACAAGCGAGCAGCCGCCCGCCCAACAGAGTAGAGAGAACGATGCATAACGACATAATCGGCATAGAGAACGTGACATACACCTACCCCGGCGCGGACCTCCCGGCCCTGAGCGGCTTCTCGCTGCAGGTGCATGAGGGCGAGTTCCTGCTGGTCACGGGCGTGTCGGGCGCGGGCAAAAGCACGCTGCTGCGCCTGTTCAACGGCCTTGTGCCCCACTTCTACGGCGGCACACTGTCGGGCAGCGTGCGCGTCGCCGGGCGCGACCCCGTGGCCGAGGGGCCGGGCGAGATGAGCGACGTGGTCGGCCTGGTGTTCCAGGACCCGGAGGCGCAGTTCGTGGCGGAGATGGTGGAGGACGAGATGGCCTTCGCCATGGAGAACGCGGGCCTGCCCCTGCAGACGATGCGCAAGCGCGTGGAGGAGGCGCTGCACGCCCTGGGCATCGAGCACCTGCGCGGTCGGCGCGTGAGCACCCTTTCGGGCGGCGAGCGGCAGCGCGTGGCCATCGCGTCGGTGCTCACTCTGCACCCGCGCGTGCTCGTGCTCGACGAACCGACCTCGCAACTCGACCCGCAGTCGGCCGAGGAGGTGCTCGACTCGCTCGTCAGGCTGAACCGCGACCTCGGTCTGACGGTGGTGCTGTCGGAGCACCGCCTGGAGCGCGTGGTGGAGCACGCCGACCGCATCCTCTACCTTGAGCCGGGAAAGCCGCCGCTTATCGGCGACCCGCGCGAGGTGCTGTCGCGTGCGCCGCTGGCCCCGCCCGTGGTGCAGGTGGGCAAGCTGCTCGGCTGGGAGCCGCTGCCCCTCACGATCAAGGAGGCCCGCCGCTTCGCCTCGGGCATCACCATGCGGGAGCCGGCCGCCGTGACGCCGCCCTCTCCGAACCACGCGCCGCCCTCGTTCGACTTCTCGGGCGTGTGGTTCGCCTACGGCGGGCGCGAGGTGCTGCGTGGGCTTGATTTGAGCGTTCGGCCGGGCGAGATCACCGCGCTCATGGGGCGAAACGGCGCGGGTAAGACGACCATCCTCAAGCTAGCGGTCGGCCTGCTCAAGCCGGGGCGCGGGCAGGTCAACACGCTGGATCTGGACACGCGCCGGGCGACTCTGGACGACATCTCGCGGCTTGTGGGATATGTGCCGCAGCAGCCCGACGTGCTGCTCTTCGCCGATACAGTGCAAGGAGAGGTCGACTTCACGCGGCGGTCGCACGGCCTCGCCCCGGACGGCGCTGGACTGCTGGCGCGGCTCGGGCTGACCCGTTACTCCGCGTCCGACCCCCGCGACCTGAGCGTGGGCGAGCGGCAGCGCGTGGCCCTGGCGGCGGTTCTGTCCGGCGAGCCGTCGGCCATGGTGCTGGACGAGCCGACCCGCGGGCTGGACTACCTGCAGAAAGAGGCGCTCACGGCCATCCTGCGCGGCTTGCGTGACGAGGGCAAGGCGGTGCTCCTCGCCACGCACGACGTGGAGCTTGCAGCGCAGCTTGCCGACCGCGTGGTTCTGCTGGGCGACGGGGGCGTGGTGGCCGACGGCCCGGCCCGCGAGGTCATGTCCGGCTCGCTGGTCTTCTCGTCGCAGGTGAACAAGCTGTTCCGCCACCCGGCGCTCGTCACCGTGGACGACGTGGCGCGGATCGCATAAGAGCATGATTACCACGGGAGAACAGCAGACCACGCAGGCGCCCCGGAGTGCGGGGAGGCCGCGAGCCTCCGCGCCTTTGAGCGCGCTCATCCTCGGGCTGACCACCCTGCTCGGCATCTGGACGTTCCTCTACCCCTTCTTCGTGCCGCCCTCCGGCGGGTCGAGCGAGGCGGCGTCGCACGCGCAGGACGCCCCGCTCATCTTCCTGCTGGTCACGGGGCTGTGCCTGGTAGCCGTCGTGGCCGACCTCGAGACGCGCACGATGGACAGCAAGATGGTGGCGCTGCTAGGAGTGCTGGTGGCGACTAACTCGCTGTTGCGCCCGCTGCAGGGGCCGGGCGGCTTCTCGGGCTTCCAGGTGCTGCCCATCCTGTGCGGGTACGTGTTCGGGGGCACGTTCGGGTTTCTGCTGGGGTCGCTTTCGGTGCTGGTCTCGGCCCTGTTCACAGGGGGTGTGGGTCCGTGGATGCCCTTCCAGATGCTCGCCATCGGCTGGGTCGGGCTGATGTCGTCGGCACTGCCTCGCCGTGCTATGGAGGGTTGGCTTGGCGGGCGGGCCGAGCGGTGGCTGCTGGCCGCGTGGGGCGCGGTCATGGGTTTCGTGTTCGGGGCCATCATGAACCTGTGGTCTTGGCCCTTCATAGCCGCCGACGCGACCACCCTGCCCGCGGGCCAGGTGTGGGAGCCGGGCGCGGGCCTACCCGCGGCGGTGGGCAGGTACGCCGCCTTCTACCTCGCCACGTCGCTCCCGTGGGACACCTGGATGGCGGTGGGCAACGCCCTGCTGATCGGCTTCCTCGGCCCGCCCGTGCTCCGGGTCATGCGCCGCTTCAGGCAGCGCTTCTTCTTCGAGGTACGTGCCTGACGGCGCCGCCTTCGCCCTCTATCCCCGCCTGATTAAGCCCGCCGCCAGGCGTCACCGCAGCGCCGCTATCACCGCCTCGGCGTGCATTATCATGTGCGCGGCGTGCTGCGGGTCTATATGCACGCCCGACTGCGCCTGCACTTCGTAGATGAACGCCTGCAGTATCTGGACGGCTACGGCGGGCTGCCCCCTGTCGAGCGCTGCCTGCGCCGCGTCCAGTTTGGCGAGCAGGCTCTGCGCGATCGTCGCGTCGTCTATGTGGCCTTCCATCACCGCGTGCTGCACGCAATCGCGAAGCGCCTGTACGGTCGGCTCGTGCGAGCACATGTCCTGTGCGTGTGCGGGCGCCGTTCCGCCTGCAAACACTCCCAGGAAAGCGATCGCCAGTACTATCATTAGCTTCTTCATGGTCAAGCGGCTCCTTTATCGACTTGTTGGGGGGATATTATACGGTATCGTTGTGCGGACTGACAGTATAACATCGGGAGTGCACGAGGTACGCACCGAACAAGAGGGGTATAATGGTATTGAGGCCATTTCCCCGGCAGGCGCCGCGCACCGCGCAGCACGCGAGCGCCCACGCAACGCCCGGAACTCGGCCGCGAGGGACCCCGAATGACCGACGAAGACCACGCGCGCTACCTTGTCAACTGGCAGGACGAGATAGACAGCGCCTACCTGTACCGCACCATCGCCGACACCGAGAAAGACCCCCAGCTTGCCGAGGTGTACCGCAGGCTGGCAGCAGCCGAGGAGGCGCACGCCGCGTTCTGGGACGAGCGCATGAAGCAGGGGGGAAAGCCCGCCCCTCCTCGCAAAGTGGGCTGGCGGGCACGCACCCTCGGCTGGGTCGCCAGGAGGTTCGGCCCGCAGACCGTCCTCTCCACCCTGAACAGCCTGGAGCGCGCCGACAGCCGCGGCTACGACGCGCAGCCCGAAGCGAAGGGCACGCGCATGGCCTCGGAGGAGCGCTCGCACGCCCGGGTGCTGCGCACCATCTCGGGCGGCATGGAGGGCAGCCGGGTCGCGCAGATCGAGGGCCGCCACCGCGCGGCCAGCGGCAACGCGCTCAGGGCAGCGGTGCTCGGGGCGAACGACGGGCTGCTGTCCAACTTCAGCCTGGTGATGGGAGTGGCGGGCGCGCAACTCAGCGGGCAGAGCATCCTCATCACGGGCCTCGCGGGGCTGCTGGCGGGCGCAGGCTCGATGGCGATGGGCGAGTGGATCTCGGTGCAAAGCTCACGCGAGCTTTACGGGCGGCAGATCGCCATCGAGGAGCGCGAACTTGACGAGGTGCCCGACGAGGAGCGCGAGGAATTGGCCCTCATCTACCAGGCCAAAGGGCTGTCCGAGCCGCAGGCGCAGGAACTGGCCGCCCGTCTGATGGCCGACCGCGGAACCGCCCTCGACACGCTGGCCCGCGAGGAGCTTGGCATCGACCCGGAGGAGCTGGGCGGCTCGGCATGGGAGGCGGCGATCACCTCGTTCGTGCTGTTCGCCATTGGCGCTATCGTGCCGGTCGCCCCGTTCTTCTTCCTGGGCGGGTGGGCCGCCGTAATCCTGTCGGCCGGGCTGTCCGCGCTCGCGCTGTTCGGCATCGGCGCTGCTATCACCCTGTTCACCGGGCGCTCGGTATGGGTGTCGGGCATGAGGCAGGTGCTGATCGGCATGGCCGCCGCCGCGCTCACCTACGGGCTTGGATCGCTGCTCGGCGTGGCGGTCGGCTAGGCAACTTCGCAAGGGCGCAAGGTAGCAGAAAAACGACACCACCCCCGTCTGGAGGTGGTGCCGTTTCTGGGCCGGAGAATACGTCAGAGTTACTTCAGCGTCACCATTACCGGGACGGTGCCGGTGCCGCTCTCCAGGTCGCCAAGCGCCTTGCCGATGATGGCGCCTGTGGCCTGGGCCTTGTCGGTGACTTTCATCGCATAGCCGGGGTTGGGGCTGGTGGTCAGCAGGTCGCCTGCCCTGATCGCGCCGTACGA
>DASTEB010000037.1:0-25830 GCA_035710025.1 Chloroflexia bacterium | reverse complement strand
TCCCACGGGGAGAGGGGGCTTTTGTTTATGGGATATTGGGGACACCCCAAGCCCCGGCAGGGGACATCGCCCCCTGCACCCCCGTTGGCTGCGTGGGGAGATTGGGCGACACCGTCCCCCGCTTCGCTCAAGCCCCGGAAGGGGGCGAATCCCCCTGCGCGCCTGCCCCGCGCAGCCCCGGTCGCCGATCCGTCCGTGCTTGTTCGCCTGATGGAGGCGGTGCTATAGTTGGGGCATGTCTGCAACGGTCGCTGTGGCGAAGGGGTGGGCGGCGGCGCGGGTGCGGCCGGGGGTGTCGGCGCTTGCCATTACGCTGCTGGGCGGGGTGCTGCGCCTGTTCCGGCTGGGCGAGAGTGGGTTCTGGTACGACGAGATCGTCACGGCGTACTACGCCCGGCTGGCGACGCCCGAAGAGGTGATCGACCTCGTGCGATCGTGGGCCGACCACGCGCCGCTCGGCTACCTGATCACGTGGGCGCTGCGCGGGCTGGGCGGTGGCGAGTGGGCCATTCGGCTGCATTACGCGCTGGCGGGCACGGCGGCGATCTACGCGATGTACCTGCTGGGGCGGGCGCTGTTCGGCACGCGGGGCGGGCTGCTGGCCGCGCTTATGCTTGCGGTGTGGCCCTTCGCGGTGTACTACAGCCAGGAGGCTCGACCCTACACGTACCTGCTGCTGTTTAGCTGTCTGCAGGCGCTGGCCGCTTACCGGGCGGCAGAGAGGTCGCGCCCGGCCGACTGGCTGCTGCTTTCCCTGTGGACCGTGCTCAACCTGTATACGAGTTACCTCGCGCTGGCCGTGACGGCGGTGTGCTTCGCGTACATCGGAGTCGTGCTCGCGGCAGGCGCGTGGCGGGCGACGAGCGTCGAGAGCGCAGAGCGCGTGGCGGCGTGGCGCGGCGTGGCGGGCCGCATGGTGTGGGTGGGGGTCTCGGCGGGGCTTGCGTGGCTTGCCTACCAACCGTGGCTGCGCGAGGCGCAAAGCTTTTTCGAGCGGGGCGACGTGGGTTTCGGGCGCTTTCGCCCGCAGCCGGTCACGATGGACGACCTGTGGCGGCTGCTCGACCCGATCGGGCTTACCGGGCTGGTGCTGGTTGCCGTGGTTGCAGGGCTTGCGGGCGCGGTCGCGCTGGTGTGGCGCGGGAGTTGGCGGCCGGGGGCGCTGCTGTTGTTGTGGGCCGCGCTGCCGTTCGCGGTGATGTGGTGGCGGCTCGGGCCGGTGATCGCGCTTCTGCCGCCTCGCTACGTGATGTTCTGGTTCCCGCTGATAGTGCTGCTGGCCGCGCTGGGCGTGCAGGTTGCTGCGCGGCTGGCGGGCGCGGTTAGCCGCGGCGTGGGGGCGCGGCGCACGGCCTACACGCTCGCCGCGGTGGCCGTGGTCGTGTGGATGCTGCCGGGGTTGGCCGGGTTGTACGCGGTGGAGAAGGGCCAGTTCCACGAGGGCGCGGCCTACGTGATGCGCGAGCAGCGCGGCCCGGCGACCGTGCTCGTGGTGGGCGAGGTCGGCACGAAGCTGCTGCCCCCGTTCGTGGTCGAGGCAGTCGAGTATTACTTCTGGCTGCAGCGGGCGCCGGTCGAAGTGATGGACGGCACGCGGCTCGACCCGGCCACGGCCGAGCGCATCACGAGCGGGGAGCGATCCGCTTGGCTGGGCGTGTTCACGGACATATCGGAGGACACGAGCGAGAGGGCGCGTGCGGCCGGATTGGAAGTTGCGCCGTTTCTGGGGGTGACGTTCATCCGGGTAGCCGCGGGCGACACGCCGCCGGGCGAGCAGCTTGAGCGGCTGCTGGACCTCGCGGTCGAGCTTTTCCCGCAGATGGTGGCGGCCCGCGCAGCCCTAGATGAGGCGTACCGCGACGAGCGCACGGGCGCCAATATGCTGCCCACGCCGGGAACCGCCCCATCTCCGGACGGAGGGGAAAACGAGTGGTATGCAGAGCCGGGTGCGTCTGTAGACCGAGAGAGCGGGACGCTGAGCTTTGCCCTGGCGGGCGGGCAGGCTGACGTGTCGCTCGCCACGCGCAGGCTTGAGCCGGGGCGCACCTATGTGCTGCTGTTCCGCGTGGACAACACCGCTCTCACCGGCAGGCAGATGGTGTACGTGACCACGCAGGCGGCCGACGGCTCGCCGCTGGAGACTGTGCCCGTGTGGTGGGGTTACGAGTGCCGCCGGAGCGACGGCAGCGACCGGCAGGGAGTGGCGTTCACGGTGCCCGAGGGGGCGGCGCGGGTCACGGTCCGGCTCAGAGCGGAGGGCGAGGGCACGGCGCGCGCGTGGGAGGTGGAGCTGCGCCCGGTGCGTTGAGCCTGCGAGCGAATGTGGTACAATAGGGGATATTGTCTGGGGGCGAAGTCCCGCCCCGCACGCCCGACCGCGTATCCCGGCAACGTATAAGAGAGACGGACATGCTCCGTGCCCTGTAAGGGCACCGGAGTGCGCTTGACATAATATCGAATGGAGGAACGGCGGAATTGAGCAGCAGAGCAGGAACACAGGCCAAGAGGAAGCAGAACAACACGGCCAAGGCGAAGCGCCCGCAGCCCGCGGCGCCGAAAACGACCCCGGAGCAGGCCGAGGCTTTGGCCTTGCAGGAGTCGGCGCGTCGTGAGGCGAGGGCACAGCGCCAGGCGGCGGCCCGCGCCGAGGCAGCTCGGCGGCAGCGCACTGCGAAGGTGCGCACCTACTCGTTGTTTGGCATAGGGGCCATTGCCGTGGTGGCGCTGGTCGCGTGGATGATCATGAGTGAGGCCAACAAGCCGGGGCAGAGCGTACAGGTCATGGCCCAGCGCAACCACCTTGCGTCGGCGACCGAGGCGCACACGCCGTACAGCACCACACCTCCCACGTCAGGCCCGCACACAGAGTCACTTCCCGCCTTCAGAATCTACGAGGAGCAACTGTCTGACGAGGAGGCGGTGCACGGCCTTGAGGATGGAGCCGTTATCATCAACTACAAGCCCGACCTTGATGAGGCGACAGTCAGCAAGTTAGAGGATATCGCCAACGTCTACCTGAACACGCCGGGCAAGGACAACATCATCATGACGCCGTACGAGGGCCTGGCCGAGCCGGTAGTGCTGACCACCTGGGGACGCATCGACAGGCTGGAGGCATTTGACGAGGCGCGGGTGCGCACGTTCATCGAGGCCTACGTGAACATCGACCACCACGAAGGCACCGAGGGGCGGCGGATACCGTAGGGCGGACAACGAAGCGAGAGAAAAGACGGGGGCGCTCACTGCTGCGGTGAGCGCCCCCTGCTGTATGCCGCGCCCGGGGGAGTTAGCGCAGCACGCAGAAGTAAATTACCGCGACGTTGCCGCTTGACGCGCCCTGGAAGGTGATGGCCCACCGTCCCTCGGCCGCGGCGGCCATTTCCGCGTCGATCTCGATCGGCAGCGGGCCGATCGAGCCGTCAGGGTTGACTATGCCCGGCGGCAGTGGCTCGGCCGTTCCGAACACGTCGCCGTTAGGCAGGGTGAACCAGAAGGACACGCCCTCGGAGGGGTTGAAGCCGGTAGCACGGATCGAGATGATTGTGCCGGGGCGACCGGACGACGGTGTGGCCGACCCGTTCCTGTTGCCGGAGGTATCGCAGGTCTGGCCGGCCACTGCGGTAGGGGTCGGTGCGGTCTGGCTGACCAGCTTGAAGTAAGCGATAGAGCGGTTGCCCGACGAGGTGCCCTCGAAGGTCATCGCCCACACGCCGACCGGCGAGCTGCTATTGGTGCGCAGGCTGACACCGCCCACCGTTCCGGCACCGTCGGCCTCGACCTGGAAGGGTGCGCCAAACACTGCGCCGTTTGGCTGGGTTGCGTACACGCCAACGTTCTCGCCCGGCTGGAAGCCGCGAGCGCTGAAGTTGAAGGTGGTACCGGGCTGTGCGCAGACCGGGCTGACGTTCGCGTTGACACTGGCCGGGACGTCGGCGCACGGATTAGGCGGCTCGGATGTCGGCGTGGCAGCGGGCGGAGCCGTGGTGGGCGTGGGCACCGTGACCGCGGGAGTGGCGGGCGCGGGCGTCGGGGTGGCCGGTTGCAGGTACTTCTGGCGGTAGCGGAACGTCCCAAGCTGCGAGAGGAGCACCTCGTTGGGTGTGCCCGCGAACTCGGGGTGGATTTCGAACACTGCGCGCTCGAAGTACTGCACGCGGTACGGCTTGTTGTCGAGGTCGTTCACCTCGATGAACTCGTCGGAGATGGGCAGGCCCTGCTGGGCGAGGCCGCCGTGGGTCTGCCAGTAGGCAAGGAACTTGCCGCCGACGCGCTTGCCGGTCTCGGGGAAGACTACCGACCCTGCCTCGTTGTTGGGCTGCTGGCCGGGCGCGCCGTCGATGGCGGTGTACTTCTGCTTGTAGAGGAACACGCCGAGCAGCGAGAGGAGCACTTCGTTAGGGGTGCCCGCGAACTCGGGGTGCAGCTCGAAAACGGCTCGCTCGAAGTACTGCACGGTGTAGGTCTTGCCGTCGGTGTCGGAGACCTCCTGCATCTCGTCGGAGATGGGGAAGCCCTGCTGGGCGAGGCCGCCGTGCGTGTTCCAGTACTGCAGGAACGTGGCGCGGACGGTCTTGCCCGTCTCGGGGAATGTGCGGCTGTCGCCCTGCGCCGCGGCGGTGCCGGGCGCGAGCATGGGCATGGCGACCATTACGACCGCCAGCACAGACAACCAGCGATGAATAAGCCTTCTCACTTTCGCCCTCCTCAAAGGAAATAGCTCTTACGAGCGTCACTCGTCACCAGCGTACCGCGCCGGCAAGCGCCGCACTCTGGGGCCTCTAGCGGGCCACGAGGTGTGGCCGGTATGGGGCGAGCATCCGTCCTTGCGCCCAGGGAACAGCCGCCGCGGGTGTGGCTGCGCACGCCGGTCTCCCTCGCCCGGCGCCCGGGAACGTGTCGCCCTGCTGTGTGCTACTGCGGTGGGCCTCCCTACGCGTATTTCGTCGCTGCGCTGCCTGCGTCATGCCCGGCGCGGGACATAAGGTCGTGGGATTGTGGATCTAGCTCGGACCTTACGCTCTCATGATAGAGTTGGCCTGGCATGCGCGAAACGGCAGTGTTGCCTAATAAGGGTGAACATCGGGTGCGCGACCGAGGGCGGTCGTAGGCAGTTCTACCTAGATCGGCCGCGAGCGCTAATGCCGGAAGCGCCACAGGGCTCCCGGGACGCATCGGTCCGATGCGTGCCGGAGAGGGATCAGAGGTGCCGCGGCGCCGCGGGTGCGCCGGGAATACGAAGGCAAGGGCGCGCGAATACGCCGCCTGGTACAGTACCGTCCAGTATCGCAGTACTAAGATCGCAATTCTCCTGCGCTGCGCGATTACTGTGGTGCCATTGCCCGGCCACAAAGGAGCGCTCGCCCACAATACGGCCGGTCAAGAACAGGCTAATTGTAACCGACAATTGCCGTTAATACAAGCACCCGGGTGGTACAATCTTGACCACATGCGTGCCTGAAAAGGATTAGTACTTATGTACCAGGTGGGGGTTAAGTAGGCCCGGTGAGGGCGCATGCAGGGGCGTTACTTGCTCCAGTAGTCGGCCAGCGCAGCCTCGGCCACTATGGGCACTTCCTTCAGGATGGCCTCGCCCGCGGCGACCATCTCGCGCTCGACGATGTGCTTGACCTCTTCGGCCTGGTCCTCTCGCACTTCGACCACGATCTCGTCGTGAACGGTGTTGACGGTGCGGGCGTCCCAGCCCTTGAGCGCGGCGCGCAGGTTTATAAGCGCGAGCTTGGTCATGTCGGCGTTGCAGTTGTGCACCACCATGCCGTTGGCCATGAAGCGGTGGCTTTCGCTGTTCACCACGTCGTACATGTCGACGTACTCGTCCGTGACCTCGATGGAGTCGACCAGCATTGCCATGCCGTACTGAGGGCTGATGCGCTCGTGGCGCTCAGGCTTGACCTGGAGGGCTTTCTGCTGCTTCACAGGATTGATGAAGCCGATCCTTTCGCAGAAGAGGGGCATGTCGCGCTTGAGCACGCGCAGGTTGATACGGTTGTGCCTGTCGGTGTAGCGGTTGATGCGGCTGCGGATGCCGAACAGGAGCAGCGCTTCCTGCACCTGCCTGGCCCAGTCGAGGTGCCTGTAGCCCTGGCCGAACACGAGGATGGCGCCATCGGGGTGGACGGTGCCGTCACCGTCGAACAGGCCGCGCAGGTACCCGGCGAGCAGGCTGCTGTCGCGCCACACGAACGCGGGGATGTGCTCCTTGATGCCTGCGGCGCGCATCTGGTCGGACAGGCTCTTCGAGCAGATACTGAGGGAGTGCAACCTGCGCGGCTGGGTGGGGGTCACGCGGATCGAGTGGCCCACGGCGCCCATTTCACGTGTGATGCTCTCCAGGTGGGGGAGTATCGCTTCCTCGTGCTCGGCCACGAGCATCTTGATCGCGTGGTTGTTGCCGATGGAGCCGTCGGAGGCGAGGCGCCCCAGCCACTCGCCCATGTGCTCGTGTGATGTAATTGCGGTGATGGACGCGGAGTTGGCGTTGTGGGCGCGCTGTACGGCAGCGGGGGCATCGAGCGGCAGGTGCCACTCGCCAACCGGGTTGCCCAGCACGACGCGGTTCTGCGCCTTGATCTCGGTGACAGGCTTCCACTTCCACACCCACCTGTAGCCGTTGTTGCACGCGACGAGGAACTTGTGGTCGGGGCTGCACTCAATGTAGTGGCCCCCGCGCAGAGTGACCTTCACGCGCTGCTTCTTGCCGCTGTACACCACTACGGCGTCAGAGAAGCGCTCGCCGTCCCACACCGACACGACGTCGCCGCGCAGGCTCTCGATGCGCACGTAGCCCCGGCTCTGCTCGAAGACGCGGGTGCCGCCCACGACGCAGCCCTGGATAGGTGAGTTTTTCCCCTGGCGCTCGATGGCGGCGATCTGCTTGCGCCAGTCGTCCTCGCTGTAACGCTTGAGGCTTTCGTCGGGCAGATTGTAGAAGCGCTTGCGCCCGAGGGGCGTCACGCTGTAGCCCAGGCGCACGGCGTCGCGGCCAGCCTTGTCGAGCCAGCGCTGGATGCCGGGATAGGCCTTGAAGTAGCGGGAGATAAGGTCTTTGGCCTCGTCGAGGGTCACGCCGAGGCGCGGGGCGAGGCCGCCGGGGCCCATGCCGTATGCCAGCCCGAAGTTGATCGCCTTGGCCGCCGAGCGCTGCGACTTCTGCACCTGGTCCACGCTCACGCCGAACATCTGCGAGGCGGTGAGGGTGTGCAGGTCCTGCCCCGAGCGGAACGCGTCAACGAAGGCGGGGTCGCCCGAAAGCTCGGCGAGGATGCGAAGCTCTGCCTGCGAGTAGTCGGACGTGACAAGCTTGTAGCCGGGGGCGGCGACGAAGCACTTGCGGAAGTCGGAGGTGGCGGGTATCTGCTGGATATTGGGTTTCGTGCAGCTGAACCTCCCAGTATCCGCGCCGTACTGGTTGAAATCGGGGTGGATGCGGCCGGTGGAGGGGTTGATCAGGCCGAGCACGTTCTCGCCGAAGGCCGACAAGGTCTTTTCGTGGGCGCGGTACTCCAGAAGCTTGGCGACAGCGGGGTGGTCGAACTTGACGAGCGTGGCCTCCATCGTGTCGGGCAGGTTTACGCCCAGAGTGGCGAAAGCCTCCATGAGCTGAGTTGACGAGTTGAGGTTGATGGAGGGCACGCCGAACATGGTGGCCTGCATCGAGGCTGGGGCCAGTAGCTCGGACAGCTCCTCCTGGGCCTTGTCGCGCTGCACCGCCACGTCGGCGATGATCTTGCGCCAGCGCTCGACGTCGATCTGCACGCCCGCGAGCTCGAGGTCGCCCACGGCGGCGATGCAGCGGAACTCAAGCTCGGCGGTCTGCACGAGGCGCTGCTTCTTGATCTCGCGGGCCTGCATCTGCCAGATGGGGATCATGATGAAGGCGTCGCGGGCGGCGTAGTGTAACTGCTCGGGGGCGAGGTATGCGTCGCCGTTCTGTGCGAGCTTGTAGAAGGTCTCGCGCACGCTCTTGTCGAGCACGGCGCCCAGGTACTTCTGGGCGATGGCCTTGAGGGAGATCTCGCGGCCGATGCCCGCTGTGAGCATACGCTCGGCAAGCATCGTGTCGAACATGCCCGCGAGGCTGATGCCGGCCTGCTGCCTGAGCATCTCGTACTCGAACTTGGCATTCTGCGCGACCTTGAGTATCTCTGCGTTCTCAAGGATCGGTTTGAGGGCCAGGGGCACAACGCGTCTGCCGTCGATCACATATACCTTGTCGAGCGTGGATATCTGCAGCAGCAGTAGCTCAGAGGTATGAGGGTCGAGCCCTGTGGTCTCGGTGTCGACGCCGATCACTTTCTCGTGGGCCAAAAGTTCGGCCACTTCGGCCAGGCGCGACTGGTCGCTGATCAGCTCGTACTCGAACTCGTTGTAGTTGCCCGCCGTGACCTTGACCGGGGCAGACTCGTCGGCCGCGCTCTCCGCCTCGATCTCCGGGAACAGCGTGAGGGGCACCGACGGGGCAAGCGCAAGATCGACCTTGCCGGGGCCGCGGCCGTTCCCATTACCATTGCCGTTGGCGTAGCCGCGCCCGTTGCCGTTTCGATGGGAGACGTTCGAGTCGTTGCGGCCGTTTGGTGCGTGGGCGGCGAATGCTGCGGCGGGGTGTGGCGGCTCGTCGTCCTCGGGCAGAGGGGGCAGGTCGAGGTCTTCAGGCTCGATCGGGAGGGTGAGGTTGTCGGGGTCGGGCGGTGCGTCCGCAGTCGGCGCGACGGCCACAGGGACGGCGGCTGTGACGGGCGCATCCTGCCTGTCGCGGTAGTCGATGTAGAGCTGCCAGTAGTACTGTTCGCCGCGCTTGCGGGCGCGCCGCTTCTGCGCTTCGAGCGAGTACGCGCCGAGGTCGGCCTGGCCGAAGACGGGTGCGGCCCCAGCCCCGGACACGGCGAAGGGGCAGGACTCGTAGTCGCGGCGGTGGAGGCGGCCGCAATCGGCGCAAACGGTGTAGCGGTCCTCGACCACCAGGGAGGCCCCGCAGTGCTCGCATGACAGGTGCGCCCCGGCCTCAAGGTCGGGCGGGAGTGGTGTGCGGCTCTGGCAGAGGGGGCATAGGGTAGTCATGGTGCAGGTTTGCCTATGTGGGTGGTGTGGGTCGCTAGCATAGTTTACCAGGCAGGGGCTATGCGTGCGAAATTGCCGTCTGGGGTACTATTATACCGCCTCCGCTGGGAAGAATTGGCGCTTTCCACTACCCCGGCGGCGGCGATTGCTCTGCTATACTGCACCGGGAGACGCGCTTATCCGGCGCGACGTATCCGACTTCGCGTGGAGGTTGCCTGTTGCTCAGGAATAGCATACAGAGTACCGGGCTGGGGGTAGGCCTGCTCACATTCGCGGCCCTGGTGCTGAGGCTTGCCACGCTCGACGCGCACGGCTTCTGGACTGACGAGATCGCCTCGCTTGACGTGGTATCGCTAGGCTTTCCCACGTTCGTCACCCAGCGAGAAGGGCACCTTGCGAACCAGACGCCAGGCCACTACCTGATCGTCTGGCTAACGTCGCTGCTCGCCGACCCGGCGACGACGACAGTGTTCGGTCGCCTTCCGTCGGCGCTTGCAGGGGCGCTTACGGTGCCGGTGTTGTATGCGCTGGGGGCCTTGCTGTTCGGCCGGGCACAGGGAGTGATCGCGGCGGCTATGCTCGTGCTGTCGGCGGCCCATCTCAATTACTCTCAGGACCTGCGCCCGTACTCCCTGATGACGCTGCTCACGATACTCTCAGTGTACTGCCTGCTGCGAGCCGCCGCCACGGGCAAGGCCGGGTGGTGGGCCGCGTTCGCGGCGGCCGCGGCGGCCAACGCGCTCAATGCGTACATGGCGGTCACGCTGGCGGTGCCTGCGCTTGTGCCGCTGCTGGGGTGGGTGCTGTTGAAGAAGTGGCGAGCGCGCGGCCGAGATCCGCACGCCTTGCGCTATGGGGTGCTCGCCACGGGCGTGATGCTGGCGGCCCTTGCCGTGAGCGCGCTCGACATGCTGGGGTCGCAGCGCACACCGCCCGACCTGAGCAGGTTGTCAGTGGGCGCAATGGTCGGGTCGGTGCAGGAGCTGCTTGCCTGGTTCGGGCAATTTGGTGTTGGCGGCGCGACCGAGCGGGGACTGCAACTGCTCGTGCTGCTGCTGGCCTGGGCAGGGCTGCTTGTTGCCGTGGCGCACCCTCGACAGGGAACACGGCGTTACCTGGGCGCGGCCGCGTGCGCATTGTTCATGCTGGTGCCGCCGCTGCTACTTGCCGTATTCGCCACCAGCACCGCAGTGTTCCAGCGGTACGCGCTCTTCGCGATGCCATTCTACTTCCTGCTCGTGGCACACGGGCTGGTAGCGCTGTACCGTGGTCGCGAGCCCGGGCCCGGAAAGGCAGGCGCTCGCGTGGTGCGGGGCGTGGCTCTTGCGCTTGCGGTCGTGGTTGCGGGGGCGTTCGTGGCCGGCGCTTACGTCTATCTGCACCCCGACCTCCACGAGAGGGTGGCCTTCCGGCAGGACTTCCGGGGCGTGGCTGTCTACCTCTCACAGCACGCCGGGCCGGATAATACGGTGGTGTTCCTGGACGATACGGGGCACGGGTACACGGTGACGGGGTTCTACTGGAAGGGAAGCCCGCCCGTCCCCGCGTTCGATTCTCGCGACCCCCGGTTGTTCGCGCACGAGGTTCGGGGCGATATCTACTGGGTCGTCAGCCTGGAGAACCTGGATGCGCTCGACCGGCTGGCATCAGCGGATCAGGGCTGGGGCGAAGCAAAGGCTTTCGAGAGGGTGCGCGTGCTGCGCGAGAGCGGCTCTGCCGGAATGACCGAGAGCATGGACCGGGTGGTGGGCAAGCTTGAGGCGCTGCTGCCCGGTTACCAGCCTGTGGTTACGCTGCGCGGGTGCGTGCTGCAGGGGCGAGGGCACGTGAAGGAGGCGGCCGAAACCTACAGGCGGGCGGGGCCGTTCTTCCCCATCGGCAACATATACCTCGAGGCGGCCGAGGGTTACGAGAGGCTGGGGCGGGAGGCGTTCGCATGGCGGGAGGCGCTGCTGGCGAAGTACCTCGAGCCGTACCGGCCGGGGGTACACGAGTGGCTGGCCGCCCAGCTCGACGATGGGCAGTATGCCAAGGAGAGCCTCGCCGAGGAGGAACTCGCCCGACTGCTCGGGCAGGAGGCGGCACGCTAGGTCGTGGTATGTCGCGGCCAAAAAGAAAAGACCCTGCCTCGACTGGGGCAGGGTCTTCTCGTTGGGTGCTTGTGGGCTTAGTCGAGATATTCCTTTAGACGACCGGTTTCCTTCGCGGCGCGCAGCTTCATCAGGGCCTCGGCCTCGATCTGCCTTACGCGCTCGCGGGACACGCCAAGCTCGTCGCCAAGCTCGGCGAGGGTGCGGTTGTAGCCGTCCTCCAGGCCGTAGCGCAGCTCGATCACGCGGCGCTCGCGGGCGGTCAGCCCGTCAAGCATCGTGACGACCTCTTCCTTGAGGATCTGCTGCGAGGCGGCATCGGCGGGTGCGATGGTGTTGCGGTCCTCGATGATGTCGCCCAGCGAGGCGTCTTCCTCTTCGCCGATAGGCATTTCGAGGCTGACGGTCTGCTGCGAGGCGCCCACGATCTGGCGGACCTTCTCCGGGGTGATATTCATCTCCTCGGCGATCTCGTCTGCCAGGGGCTCGCGGCCAAGCCGCTGCTGCAGCCTGTGCGACACCTGGGTCAGACGGCCAACCGCTTCGACCATGTGAACAGGCAGGCGGATAGTGCGGCTCTGGTCGGCGATGGCGCGGGTGATAGCCTGACGGATCCACCAGGTGGCGTAGGTCGAGAACCTGTGGCCCTTGCGGTAGTCGAAGCGGTCGACCGCGCGCAGGAGGCCAAAGTTGCCTTCCTGGATCAGGTCGAGCAGCGAGATGCCGCGACCGGCATACTTGCGCGCGACGCTCACCACGAGCCGCAGGTTGGCCTCGATCAGGCGGCGCCTGCTGGCGCGGCCCCGAGCCTCCTCGGCACGCAGGCGAGCAGCCTCCTCGGCGTAAACGCCGCCCTCGGCAAGCCGCTCGGCAGCCCTCTTGCCCTTCTGCATGCTAATAGCCAGCGCGATCTCCTCGGTGGCCGACAGCAGCGACACACGGCCGATCTCGCGCAAGTACATCCCAACGGAGTCCTCGGCGCTCTTGTGATCAAAGCCGGTAGCACCCTCATAACGAAGTAGCTCGTCCTCGTCCATCCCACCGATAACGCTTGTCTGGCTTGCGTCCAAATTCATCACATCGCTCTCCTCTCCAGCTAAAACCAGATCCGCCATCTCGGGTTCATCGCCGTCGAATTCGCGAACATCCAGGTATCCAAATTCGTCAAAAAGAACCTCGACAGTACCCAGGTCGTCGGTCTCGTCGCTATGAACGTGTTCGGTATGGTTGGCGCGCGCAGGCATGCCGGGCACGCCGTGCCAGGCATCGGTGGTGTCAACCGTGTGCAAGTCCCAGCCTCTCGAGTGATCATCTCGGACCGGGTGTACTGTCTGTAACAGCATCGTCAGAAATTCCCCCTGTACTGGTTCATATCTTCTATAATCTACCTCCCAAAAGTCTCCGGGCAGGCCGCTACCGGCTCTAGTCCCGGGGTTTCCGCTTACTTCAAACGGGCTATGGTATACGTTGTTTCAATTGACGGGAAAGCCCCGGGTAGCTCTCGGCTACGGGGCCTTCCTATATTATTAACGCTCGTAAGCCTCGTTAAGTTTCAGCGTGAGTGGCTAACTGCTGCTTCGCCACATTGGGAAGGCTGCGTGGTGCCGGGTGCCTGCTGCGCAGACAGTAAAGCGCGGCTCCGCTTGCTCTATGCCGGGCCGCGCACCCCATTGTTGCAGTCCATTCTCCCCATTTTTCTGCGGCGGGCTTTTCGCCACCGACTCATATTTGTATCAGATTTCACAAGAACTGTCAACCCTATTGCATTAATGTCTCATTAGAAGAAGGCAAAAATACTGCTCAAGACCGATATTTCGTGCGCTCGCCGCTGCCTTTCAATGGCCCGATATGTAGAGACGAAATGCGAAAGCGTTTTGTTACAGCCCGCAAATGATTAACGCGATCCCGGCCGGTTCGTGTCGCCGGCGCTCGCTGTGACCACCGCGGGCGGAAGCTGCATGATCAGCGGCACGCCCCGGCGCGAGGTGACGTCGTCGCAGGCCAGCAGGCAATCGCCGCAGGACACGCATTCGTCGAACACGAGGTCGTTGCTGCGCCCGGCCCATTCCCACACGCGCTTGCGCGGGTCGACCGCGGCAAAGCAGATGTCGCGGCAGGCGCTACACCCGTGGCACTCCGATTTTAGCTCCGAATGGCGGCGCACCCCCGTGCGCTGCGAGTACGATACGACGCTCTGCAGGTAGCCGTAGAAGCAAACCCGGCAGGTTTTTTCCTGCAGGAGCCATAGATCAGCATAAAAGATGCCAGCGAGAGCGAGGAAGGACCACAGGGCCGGTTGGTCCAATCGGGCGGAGAGCAATTGGCCCGCGAGCGTGGCCGGGGCGACGAGGTAGCTCACGGCGCCGAAGGCCGCGAGCGGCGGGATGCAGAGGCCGCGCCCCCCGTACTGCACGAGGGCTAGCCACCACGCGCCGTCGCGCCGCTTCCACCACACGGCGCGGCGGCGGGCGGCCTGCGGGAAGCGGCGGTCGCGGCGTGTGGGCCAGGGCTTGCGCCGGCCCCACAGCTTCATGTGGCTCTTGGTGGCGGCCTCGTTGAGCGCGCCCTGGGGGCAGGCCCACGAGCAGAAGAGGCGCCCGTACCGCTGGGAGAGCAGGAAGAACGCCGCAAGGGGCAGCACTAACAAGATGGGCAGCAGGAAGGCGAGCGAGGTCATCGGCAAGCGCTGCCACAGAAAGACAACGAAGCCGCCCGCGATGTCGACGCGGAAGACGTCGAGCAGGGGCATGAGCATGAGCAGCCCGACCGAAAGCGCCTGCACGACGTGGCGCCGGGCGACGAACGAGCGCGCCGCCGCGGTAAGAGGCCGCCGCCTGACGATCTTCGCCTGTGTGATAGCCATTCTCGCGCAGCCGCCCCTTTCCCAGCAATCCTTTAAGTATAGCGGGCCGGAGCGCGCGAGGTCAACGGCCCGGGGATTAATATCGGGGGAATATGGAGGGGCTCGCTGTTACGCGGCGCTTCCACCCCTGCGGACCAGCACGACCGCCACGACGCCCGCGAGGAAGATGCCCGCCGCGAACAGCAGGGTGACCGCCATGTCGGGGGCGACGGCTGCGCCCGGGGCAGACGCGACCGGAACGGTGGGCGTAACGGTGCGGGCCGGAATTGTCGCGTGCGCGGGGGCGACCAGGAGCACGTATAGGAGCGCGGCGAGCAGGGTGATAGAGAGTGCTTTCATCAGGGATATTGTACCACCGCAGGGGCAGGATCGGCACGGGAAGTGGCAAGCGCTATGCTATAATCGGGTGGTTTGACGTGTGAACATGGAGAAAGGAGCCGCAGGGATGGGTAACTCAACGGGGAGTGCCGGGCAGACGGTGCGCGTGGCCGCGATACAAATGCAGGTCGTGTCGGGCGAGCCGCGTAAGAACATGGTCCGCGCCGAGGCGATGCTGAACGAGGCGGCGAGAGAGGGAGCGCAGGCGGCAGTGCTGCCCGAGCTATGGACCACGGGGTACTCGTTAGATCGCTTCGCCGAGCTTGCCGAGGACTGCGGGCCGATGACGCTCGAGTTCCTGCGCGGCGAAGCGAAGCGGCTGAACATGGCGATAATCGGCGGGTCGTTCCCTGTGGCGCGGGACGGGGGCGTGTACAGCACCTGTTACGTGGTCGGGCCGGACGGTGAGGTGCTGAGCGAGTACAGCAAGGAGCACCTGTTCCCGCTGCTGCGCGAGCCTGAGTACCTGCGGCCCGGCACGCCGGGGCGGGTGGCGAAGACGCCGCTGGGCAATTGGGCCACGCTGATCTGCTTCGACATCCGCTATCCCGAGGGCGCGCGGCAGCTTGCCTACAGGGACGCTCGGGTGCTGTGGGTGCCCGCCGAGTGGCCCGCTAAGCGGCTGGAGCACTGGCGCACGCTGCTCAGGGCGCGGGCAATCGAGAACCAGCTATTCGTCGTGGCGGCCAACCGCTGCGGCACCGGGGACAACACGCAGTGGGGCGGTCACTCGACCGTGATCGACCCGTGGGGCGAGATCCTGGCCGAGGCGGGCGACGAAGAGGCCGTGCTGGTGGCCGACCTTGAGATGGGAATTGTGGACGAGGTGCGCTCGCGCATCCCCTGCTTCGAGGTTCTGGAAGAAGAGGCTGCCGGGGTCTAGCCGGCCGGGGGAGGGCTTCCCTCGGTCTTGGCCAGTTCCTCGGCGACCAACTCGCGGCGCAGGTACTTGCCGACGGCGCTCTTGGGCAGGCTCTCGCGGAAGGTGATGCGCGCGGGCAGCTTGTAGGGCGCGAGGCGCTCGGCGAGGAATGCCTTCAGTTCATCCTCGGTGGTCTCGGCGTTGGGTTTGAGCACCACGTAGGCCTTGACGATCTCGCCGCGGTGGGCGTCGGGCACGCCCGCCACCAGCACTTCCTGCACCTTGTCGTTCTCGTACAGCGCGTCCTCCACCTCGCGCGGGTAGACGTTCAGCCCGCCCACGATGATAAGCTCCTTCTTGCGGTCCACCATGTAGAAGTAGCCCTGCTCGTCCATGCGCACCATGTCGCCCGTGAGCAGCCAGCCGTCGCGAATTATCTCGGCGGTCTCCTCGGGGCGGTTCCAGTAGCCTTGCATGACCTGCGGCCCGGCGACGGCAAGCTCGCCTACCTCGCCGGGGGGCAGCGGCTCGCCCGTGTCGGGGTGGACTACGCGTACGCGGGTGCCGGGGAGGGGCAGGCCTATGCTGCCCGGCCGGCGCTCGCCGTAGATAGGGTTGCAGTGGGTGACGGGCGAGGCCTCGGTCAGCCCATAGCCTTCGACCAGACGCGCTCCCGTCACCCCCTCGAACGCCTGCATGACCTCGGCCGGGAGGGGCGCGGCGCCGGAGATGCACACGCGGATCGAGCGCAGGTCGTAGCGCGCGGCCAGTGGGTGGCGCGCAATGGCGTTGTACATGGTCGGTACGGCGGGGAATACCGTCGGCCGGAAGCGGGCGATGGCGCGTAGCACGTCCTTCATCGTGAAGCGGGGCAGCAGTACGATGGAAGCGGCCGCCGCGACCGCCATGTTCATCACGACCGTCATGCCGTAGCTGTGGAAGAAGGGGATCACGCCCAGGTAGACGTCGCGCTTCTCGGGGCGCGTGTCCCACACCCACGAGTACATCTGGAGCGCGTTGGACGTGATGTTGCGGTGGGAGAGGGTCGCGCCCTTGGGCGTTCCCGTGGTGCCGCCCGTGTAGAGCAGGAGCGCGGGATCGTCCGGGTTGACGGTGGGGCGCTCGAATTCGGGGGGGGCGGCGCGGATCAGCTCGGCGAAGATGTGCACGCCCTCGTAGGAGATGAGCGGCCCGGTGCCGCTGCGGCGCTCCTGCGCGGTGAGCATGAGGCCGAGGAGCGGTGTCAGGTAGTTCTGCATGAGCGTGACGATCACGCGCCTGACCGGGGTGCCGGGCATCGCTTCCTGCACGCGCGAGGAGAGGGTGTTCAGGGTGACGACAGTCTCAATTCCCGCGTCGGCGAA
The DNA here is from genome assembly GCA_035710025.1 of Chloroflexia bacterium. Classification (GTDB taxonomy): domain Bacteria; phylum Chloroflexota; class Chloroflexia; order QHBQ01; family JADMIH01; genus JADMIH01. Next base: position 9,198 of record DASTEB010000037.1, on the reverse strand, counting down.
CTGCACGGCAAGCTCGCGGGGCACGTAGGCGGGGTTGAGCGGGATGGCGATGGCCCCGGCCTTGAGCGCGCCGAACAGGGCGATGAGGAATTGCGGGCAGTTGGGCAGGATGATGGCCACGCGGCCGCCCGGGCGCACTCCAAGCGCCTGCAAGGCCGAGGCGAAGCGGTTGGCCTGGTCGTCAAGCTGGGCGTAGGTGAGACGCGCCCCGAAGAAGATCGTGGCGATATTGTCGGGGTACTCGGCGGCGGTCTTCTCGAACAGCCCGTGCAGGGTCAGGTCGGGCGAGGCGAAGTCGCGGGGTACCTCAGGCTCGTACATGTCGAGCCAGGGCATGTCGGACGGCGTGTGCGCCGTGAAAAAAGCGTTCTGCTGCTCGGTCGTCATAGTAGGGCCCTCCTGCGAAGGAGTTACAGGCCATTGTATGCCCAGCGTCGGCGGCGTGTCAAAGGCTTTTGTTGAATACAAAGTCGCAAAGGCGCAAAGGATGGAATGGTTGAACCGCAGAGACGCAGAGGTCGCAGAGATAGCGCAGAGATTCTGTTGTGGCTTGGCAACCGCGCTAGCCGTGGTGCCTAACCCCATTGTTATTCTCTGCGTTACCTCTGGGCTCTCTGCGTCTCTGCGTCTCTGCGTTTCCGTCTTCCTCTTTGCGCCTTTGCAGCTTTGTCTTCAATCACCCGATTCGTGATACGATAGGTGGCGATGAGCGAGAAGGTTGTTGACCTGAGCATTGTGGTGCTCAACTGGAACGTGCGCGAAGTGCTCGCGGGGTGCCTGCGGTCGCTGCCGGACGCGGCGGGCGAGTGGTGGGCGCGCGCCGAGGTGGTCGTGGTGGACAACGCCTCGACCGACGGAAGTGTGGAGATGGTGCGCGAGCAGTTCCCCGAGGTGAGGGTGCTCGCGCTGCGAGAGAACCGGGGCTTTTCGGCGGGCAACAACGCCGGGATACGGGCCTCACGGGGGCGGTTCGTGCTGCTGCTAAACCCGGATACGATCGCAAGGCCTGGGTCGATCGAGGCGATGTGCGAGTACATGGAGGGGCACCCGGACGTGGGCGTGGTGGGGCCGAGGCTGCTCAACGTGGACGGCACGCTGCAGCCTTCGCGCAGGCGGTTCCCTACGCTGGCGACGGCACTGGTCGAGTCGACGCCGCTGCAGCAGGCGTTTCCGAACGCCGGGGTGCTGCGGCGCTTCTACGTGGAGGACAGGCCCGACGGCGAAACGCAGGACGTGGACTGGCTGAGCGGGGCGGCGCTGCTTTGCGGGCGCGAGACGCTGGAGCAGGTGGGGCTTTTTGACCCGGGCTACTTCATGTTCAGCGAGGAGGTCGACCTGTGCCGCCGGGTGCGCGACGCGGGGTGGCGGGTAGTGTATCTGCCCGGGGCCGAAATCACGCACTTCGGCGGGCAAAGCACCGATCAGGCCGTGCCCTCCCGGCACATCAACTTCAACACAAGCAAAGCGCGCTACTTCAGGCTGCGCGAGGGGCAGGTCGTTGGGCGGCTCGTTCGGTGGTATATGCTTGGCGTGTATGCGGCGCAGACGGCGTCAGAGGCGGCGAAGTGGCTGCTCGGGCACAAGCGGGAGGTGCGGGCCGAACGGCTGCGGATGTACGCAGAGGTGCTCCGGAGCGGGCTGCGTGAGAAACGCCGTGCGCCGACGAAGAAGCCCGTGCTGCTCATCACGGGCGAGTTCCCCCCGGCGCGCGGCGGCGTGGGCGACTACACTTGCAGGCTGGCGCAGGCGATGGAGGTAGAGGGACAGGCGGTGCGTGTGCTGACGCGGCGGCGGCGGGTGCAGGACATATCCCCGGCCGTGGGAGTTGAGGCGGTGGCGGGCGCGGGGCCGATGCAGCTCAGCCGGATCACGGCGGGCTCGGCGGTGCGGGCAGCGAGGCGCAGCGGGGCAGCCGTGGCGCACATCCAGTACCAGACCGGGGCTTTCGAGATGCGCCCGACGGTGAACCTGCTTCCGCTGGTGCTGCGGGCGCGGTTTCGGGGCCCTGTCGTAGTGACATTCCACGATCTGCTCGTGCCGTACCTGTTCCCCAAGGCGGGGCCGGTGCGCGAGTGGGCCAACAGGTTGCTGGCGCTCACCGCTTCCGCCTGCGTTGCAACCAACCCCGAGGATTACGAGCGGTTGCGCAGGTGGGGCGTGCAGCTAATGGAGTTGATCCCGATCGGGGCGAACGTGCCCAGGCGCCCGCCCGCCGGGTACGACCGCGCGCGGTGGCGATCGGACAGGGGACTGCCCGAAGACGCGGCGGTCGCGGCGTACTTCGGCTTCCTGAACAGCACGAAGGGTCTGGACGACCTGATGAAGGCGCTGGCGACGCTGCGCGAGAAGGGCGACTACCGCCTGCTGATGGTGGGCGGAGGGCTTGGATCGTCCGACCCGACCAACAGGGCCACGGCCGACAAGCTGGCCGCGCTCGCCCGCGACCTGGGCGTGCAGGACAGGCTGCTGTGGACGGGGTATCTGCCTCCCGAGGAAGTGTCGGCGGCGCTGCTGGCGGCCGATTTCGCGGTGCTGCCCTACGCCGACGGCGCGTCGTTCAGGCGCGGGAGCCTGCTTGCTGCGCTGGAGCACGGTCTGTCTATCGTGACCACCGAGCCGAAGGCGGAGCACCATGTACCCGGCTGGCCCGTGCTGGTCGATGGGGAGAACGCGCTGCTCGTGCCGCCGGGTGATGCGGGCGCGCTGGCCCGGGCGATGGAGAGGGTGGCGCGCTCGCCCGAGCTACGCGAGCGGCTGTCGGCGGGCGCGCGGGAGCTTGCCGGGCTCTTCGACTGGGGGCATATCGCCCGAAGGCACCTCGAGCTTTACGGGGGCCTGGGCGTAGATGCGGGCTACTTGAGGTAGGCGTCGTAGAAGGCGAGCATGCGCTGCACGTACTCTTCGGGGTGGTTCCGGTATGCGCGCACGTGCTCCTCGCCGGGGGCTATCCAGTAGCTCGCGTTGGTGTTGCCCGCCGCCTGCGCCGCCGCGTACAGGTCGAGGGTGTGTTGGGCCGGGATCTGGTTGTCGATCTCGCTGTGTACGAAGTAGAGCGGGCGATCGCCAAGCTTCGCCACGGCCTCCTCGGGCTTGTTGTTCCACAGGTCGATGCCGTAGAGCAGCTTCGCCATATCGAAGATGCCGGGGTTGAAGAAGGCGGGCAGGCCGCTGGCCTCGGGCATCTGAGTCACGAGCAGCTCGGGCAGATTGGCGAAGGCCGAGTCGGCCATCACAGCCTTGATCTCGGGGTGTTCGACAGCCGCCATTAGCTCTGTGGCCCCGCCCATCGAGGAAGCGTAAGCGCCTATGGCGGTCGCGCCGCGCGCCTTGACCAAGTCGAGCGCGGCTGTCACGTCGCGGGTCTCCCACTGGCCCATGCTGTACCGCTCGCCGCCCGACAGGCCGTGGGCGCGGAAGTCGAAGGCGAACACGTCGTAGCCCGCACCGACCATCGCCGCGGCCACGGGCATGGCGGGGTAGCCGTCGCGGATGCCGTCGCGCCCGTGCATCATGACGATCACGCGGCCCTCGTTATTGGGCGCGTCGATATACCAGCCGCTGAGGGGCGTGCCGTCGGTGGAGGTGAAGCTCACGTCCTCGTAGGCCAGCCCGTACTGGCTGGGTAGCTCGGCGATCTTGCTCCTGGCCGGGTGGGAGAGCTTGTCGGCCACAACCGCCGACACGACGAAGTAGGCCGCGACAAAGAGCATGAGCAGGACGAACGCCGTCCAGATAGCGATAAGTCCGGCGCGGTGGGCAGTGGCGCGCGCGGGCCGGATGCGCCCGGCCTGGGGGCGTGTGGCGATCACCGCGGCGAGGATGCCTTCGGTCATATTGATCACCCCTTGGAGCGCCGGACATGCTAGCGCTGCGGACGGGCATCCGGGCGCATGGAATAGATTCCGCCAAGTTTAGCCTAGCAGGCAGACGTGACAGGTCTGGTGGACGTCAGGTGAACGCGGGGTAACAATACTGCCCGGCCAGGTCCGCCGGGCCGCGCTGCTTGCTATCCATGCGGGTCGGATATACAATCTGGGCGCGCACAGGACGGCGCACGTCACGCCCGGAAGCGACCAGGCCGCGCTGCCGGCGAACGTTATCTCACTAGAGCCTGTTATGAACTCCTGGAACTGCATTCACGCGTGGCACATGCCTGCAAAGGCTCTTTCTGAGGCCCAAAAGTGGTGGCACACACCCGGTCGGGCTGAGATCAAGTTTGCCGTCAGGTTTATGCACGGATTGTGAAGAGTGAACAGCCCAGAGTTGAGTGACGATGAGGCAGCGCATTATTGGGAGAGTTAGAGATGAGCCATTTTAGCAGCGGTGAGAGCGATAAGATCCCTGAGGGACAGCAGACTGTACTTGAACGGTTCGTGCAGGCTTGCGAAGCGGATGAGAGGGTTGTTGCGGCCTTTCTGGGTGGGTCTCGAGGCGCAGGGAAGCATGACGAGTGGTCGGACCTGGATGTCTACGTGGTGACGTTGGACGAGGGGTATGAGGATTTCGGGACACAAGTAAGGGAGTTCGTGGGGCGACTGGGAGAGCCGTTATTCGTGGAGGATTTTGGGATTGAGCACACGTTATTCTTTGTGCTCGCGGACGGGACCGAGGGTGAGTTGAGCTACGGGTGCGAGAGCCGGTTCCTGGATATACACGCAGGAGCGTACAGGGTGTTAGTAGACAAGAAAGGGGTGCTGGCGGGAGCGGAGTTTATTGGGCAGCAGACAAGCGAGGACGAGCAGGTGGAGATGCTGCGGCAGCAGGTGTACTGGTTCTGGCACGACCTGTCACATTTCGTGACGGCGATGGGGAGAGGGGAGCTGTGGTGGGCGCAGGGGCAGTTGGAGGCGCTTCGGGCCAACTGTGTGAACTTGGCGCGGCTGCGGCGGAACAAGGCGGACGAAGGGGTAGGCGACGAGCCCTATTTCAAAGTGGAGAAGGCTATACCCACTGCAGACCTGGAGCCATTGCGGGAAACGTTTGGGCCGGTGGAGCGGGCGCACTTGCTCGGATCGGTGATGACAGTGCTGGAGTTTTATCGTGAGATCGCGACCGAGTTGGCGGAGGAGCATGGGGTGAAGTATCCAGAACAGTTAGAAGACGTGACGCTGAGAAGGTTGGAGAGATTGCAGGGGTCGGAGAGGTCTGGGCAGGCAGGTGACTGAAGCCGGGCCAGTACTACAGCCGCAGCCTGTCGGATGCCCCAGTAGTGTCAGGGTGAGAGCGACGAACGCCCACGCGTCATCGCTCACATCGCTCTGGTATGTCCTCTTGCCCACATCCTATTTTATCAGCTAGTTCATAACACGCTCTAAAGGAGCCAGGTAAATGCCCGAGGATAAAGACAAAGGCGGCTTCGGCTCGATTGACGAGTACATAGCCGCGTTCCCGGAGGACCGGCGGGTGCTCCTCGAGGAGGTGCGCGCCGCTATCAGAGACGCCGCGCCCGATGCGGTGGAGCGAATAAGCTACCAGATGCCCACGTTCGCGCTGCACGGGAACCTGGTCCATTTTGCTTCGCATAAAGGCCACATCGGATTCTACCCGACGCCGAGCGGTATAGAGCCGTTCAAAGAGGAGTTGGCCGAGTACGAAAGCTCGAAGGGCGCTGTGCAGTTTCCCTTGGACCGGCCCCTGCCGCTCGATCTGATACGCGAGATCGTGCGGTTCAGAGTCGCCGAGAACCTAGAGCGTGCCGCGGCGAGGGCAGGTAAGAAGAAGGCTTGAGGCCGCGCAGCGCTGCCCTACCGGGCTGAGTTTTCCACATCCGTGCGCGTTTTGACAGGGGTTTGGTGACGGTATATAATCCTGCCCCACCGGGTATCGTGCGGAGAGTCGCGGGCGGGCGCTAAGCTCGCGTCCTGCCGGGCGGTCATACAGGAGAGTCGTGCTGCCAGCCTGCGAAGAAAGGCAAGGGTGCCCTTCCGGCCTTTGATGCCGGGCGGGCGTTTTGTTGTCTGCGGCAGGCGAGAGGAGGAACTATCGAGAGGAGGGGACGCGTGCAGAGCCGGCCCGCACGGCTCGCGGTTTGGTGGGTTTCATACGTGTGAGGTTGGCTTCGTGTCGCAGCAATGAGGAGTGGAGGAGAGGCACACACTATGGCAACAACCGAAGAATCGCAACAGGCCCGCACAACGGACCATGACGTTCGCCCGAACGGCCGGCAGGTTGCCCCGGGCAGCCCGGGGACTCGCTCAGGGGACAACGCGATTACCCGGTTCTTCGAGCTGGAGAAGTACAACGTGACCGTGGGCAGCGAGATCATGGCCGGGCTGACCACGTTCCTGGTGATGGCCTACATCGCCTTCGTGAACCCCGGCATCCTGACCACCCTGCCCGACAGCGCCGGATTCAGGCTCGATTTCGGCGCGACGGTCACGGCGACGTGCTGGGTGGCGAGCGTCCTGTGTATCCTGATGGGGATTTACGCGAAGCGGCCGTTCGCCATGGCGCCCGGCATGGGCCTCAACGCCGTGGTGATGTTCCAGCTCGTAGCGGGTGCGGGGCTGACCTGGGCGCAGGCGTTCGGCATCATCTTCCTGGAGGGCGTGATCATCACCGCGCTGGTGCTGACCAACTTCCGCCAGGCGATCATGGACGCCGTGCCGATGAACCTGAAGCGGGCCATCGCTGCCGGCATCGGCCTGTTCATCCTGTATATCGGCCTGAACAACGGCGGGATCGTGGCGGGCAACCCCGTGTACGCCACCGACCCCACGGTGCCGCCGGTCGGCCTGGGCAACTTCGCCACGCCGACCATACTCGTGACTCTGTTCGGGCTGCTGCTGACGGTGTTCCTCGAGGTGCGCAAGCAGAAGGGCGCAATCCTGATCGGCATCCTCGGGGCGACTATATTCGCCGTCATACTGAACTACCTGTATATCGCTACCGGGGCGGGAGCGATCTTCCGCGAGGGCACGGCGGTGATCCCGTCGGGCGTAGTAGCAACCCCGACGCTGCCCTACTTCTTCCTGCCCGACCTGACACCGTTCACCACGGCGCCGATCACAAGCAGCCTCAACACCTTCTCGATCATGCTGTCCGACTTCTTCGACACGATGGGCACGCTGGTGGGTGTAGGGCTGCTGGCCGGGTTCCTGAACGAGAAGGGGCAGCTGCCGGGCGTGCAGAAGCCGCTGCTGGTCGACTCGGTCGGCCCGATCGCTGGCGGGCTGTTCGGCGCGAGCAGCGCGACAACGTACATCGAGTCGGGCGCGGGCGTGAGCGAGGGCGGGCGCACGGGCCTGGTGGCCGTGACGGTGGGAATCCTGTTCCTGCTGGTGCCGTTCTTCACGCCGATCATCGCCATCGTGCCGGCGCAGGCCACTGCCCCGGCGCTGATCCTGGTCGGCTTCTTCATGCTGCGCACGCTGAAGGACGTTGACTGGGCCGACCTGAAAGAGGCGCTGCCGGTGCTCATCACGATGATCGCGATGCCGCTGACCTACAGCATTACCAACGGCATCGGTTTCGGCTTCATCCTGTTCACCGCGATGATGATCTTCACCGGCGCGGTGCGCAAGATCCACTGGCTGATGTGGGTGGCGACCGCCGCCTTCGTGCTGTACTTCATGTCCGGGCTGATCCGGTCTTGGGTCGGGGTGGCGTAACGCAACTCTCTACAGGCTAGACACGCAACGAGAAGGGATAGGCCCGCAAGCCTATCCCTTTGTCATTCGTCGTTCCTCGCTACGGTGTCTGGCAGCCCGGGAAGAAAGAGTTAGCCACAATCTTGGCGGATTGCCCTCTCGTCACCTGATTGTTGGGCCTGAAGTAGTAGCGGTTCTCGGGAGGCACGCACGGCTCCCCCGCGCCGCCGCACGGGTACCCGGTGATTGCACCCGCCGAGGAGAGGGACTCGATCCACTGCCAGAATGTGCTGCCCTGGGGCACGTCCTGGAAGGTCCACAGCCCGGGTGGAGGGGCCGGCAGGCCCCTGGCGGAGGCCACTATCTTGGAGGTCTGGCCCCTCGTCACGTTGGCGTTGGGCCGGAAGTAGGGCAGGTTGCCCGGTGGCACGCACGGCTCGCCCGCTCCTCCGCATGCATACCCGCTGATGTGCCCACGTGTGTACAGGCGAGCTATGAACAGGTAGAAGGTAGAGTCAACCGCTACGTCTTGGAAGTGCTGGGTGATGTGGTACTCCCCGTAGCCCGCGGAGTTGGATACTATCTTGGATAGCTGCCCCCTCGTTACAGGGTTGTTAGGGCCGAAGGTGCCGTCGGGGTAGCCGGAGATGATGTCGCGGCAGGCCAGGCACCGCACGAAGTCGTAGAAGGTCGAGCCAGGCGGCACGTCGGGGAACTGCAAAGCGCAGGACGTGGGAGTGGCGGTCGGTCCGCCCGGCGTCTGGGTGGCTACAGGCGTGAAAGTTGGGGTAGGGGGCGGCTCGAGGCCGGACAGGTAGCGAGCCAGGGCGTAATCGTAGTTGTTGGTGCTGCCCATGTCGGCGGTGCCCGCGACCACGATCCTGCTGTCGGACTGAATTGCTATGCCGTTCGCCCTGGTGTCGCCGCTCCCGCCCCCGAAGCCGGTGGTGAGCCACCCGTCACCTCCTCCGAAGCCGGGATCGAGGAAACCATTCGTGGCGAATCGGGCCAGGGCGAAGCGATTAACGCCTCCCACAGGAGCGAAGCCAGCCAGCACAATCCTGCCATCAGGCTGGATGGCCACGGCATTGGCGTTGTCTATGCCGCCTCCTCCCAGGTCTTCTACTTTGATGCCACCCACCCCAAAGCCGGTGTCGAGGTCTCCGTTGGACAGGAGGCGAGCCACTGCGAAGTTGTAGCTGGACGGTTCATAGAATGCCCCACCGGCCGCCACGATCTGGCCATCGGGCTGCAGGGCCATGGCAAAAGCCCCGTCATCGCCACCGAAAATATCAACAGTGGCCTTGCCGTCGCCGCTGAATGTGGTGTCGAGGGAGCCGTTGGGGTTGTAGCGGGCGAGGGCAAAGTCGTAGTTGAAGCCATTGACCTGTGCGTACCCCGCCACCACGATCTTGCCGGCCTGGAGGGCCACCGCATGGGCCTCATCGGTATTCCCGAAGAAGTCGGTGGTGACTATGCCGTCTCCGTCGAAGGTGTTATCGATAGAGCCATCCGAGTTCATGCGTATCAGACAGAAGTTGACGTTGCTGCTCGAAACGCTATTGGCATGCCCTGCCATCACGATCTTGCCGTCGTCCTGAATGGCCAC
>DASTEB010000036.1:0-16643 GCA_035710025.1 Chloroflexia bacterium | reverse complement strand
GATAGAGATATTCTGGCAGCCTGCCCTTGAAGTATCTTTGGACCTGCTCGCTCAGCGGCTGCTAGCCCTCGTGCGAGAGCACGGAGCAAAGAGGATATTCATAGATGGTCTTGATGCATTTAGCGATGTCAGAATTTACAGCGAGCGTCTCCCGCTATTTCTGACAGCACTGACTAACCAGTTGCAGGCTCTTGGTGTTACTACCGTGATGTCAGTCGAGCTAGACCACCTGTTCGGGCCGGCAGTGGAGATACCAATGGAGGGTGTGTCGGCAATTGCGGATAACATTATCTTCCTGAGGTACGTGGAACTGCGGGCCCAGCTCTACCGTATCATTTCCGTTCTGAAGGCGCGCCGAAGCAGGCATGACCCTGCCATACGCGAATTCATGATAGGCGCCAGCGGTATCGAAGTCTCAGACCACCTGGCAAGCGCCGAGGCAATACTCACAGGTCTGGCACGCGCCGTGCCTCCTAATCAAGAACCAATGTAGGGAACCCAACGTGCAAATAACCCCGCAAGTGAGCGATAGCAAGACAATGACGTGCTGACAGACGTTGCCCAAACGATACTGGTTGTCGATGACGAACAACCGGTCGTTGAGGTGGTCGCGGGCGTACTGGAATATGCAGGTTACCGGGTACTTACCGCCGGCAATGGTAAGGAAGCCCTGGCATACCTTGAAAAGGGCAAAGTCGATCTGGTGCTGTCCGACATGATGATGCCTGTCATGGACGGCACACAACTGTGTAAACGGATTGCGGCAGACGTCGCCTTCAGCTCTATACCTTTCGTACTGATGAGCGCCACGCATACCGCTGCTCGGCTCGATGGTTGCAGGTACGCTGCATTCTTGAAGAAGCCGTTCGACATACAGGAACTGCTCAGGCTTGTAGCCTCGGTACTTGGAGAGCAGTGAGCAGCAGGCGCCACCTCTTGCACGTCACGCACGTGCTCGGCCCGGACGCGCGCAGGCCCCGAGCGCACTGCCCGGGGCCTGTGACTTACGCCTGTGGCGGGCTTGCTTAGTCGCGGCGCTCGACCACGATGGTCAGGTCGGCTGCCAGGGCGGCGATCGCGCCGATGGCGGCCCACACCGGCAGCAGCACCGCGCCGATCACGCCCGCGGTGAGCGGGAACTCGGCGAGGGTCTGCCCCTCAGGGTTGCGGATCACGATGCGGCGGACGTTGCCCTCGTGCAGCAGCTCCCTTACCTTAGCCAACAGCTCCTCGCCTGAGACGTGGAACTCTTCTGTGCGGGGTCCTGTGGTCTCGGGTGTTTCCATGCGTGCCTTCTCGTCAGTCATTGTTTGCCTCCTGTTTGCGGTGTCCGGCGCCAGCGTCGCGCCGGTACCCGACGTAGCTGCAAAGCCTAACCTTCAATGTACTACGTCGCGGTTACAGGAAATGTTACCAGAGGTCAAGAAAGCGTTACAATCGCCGGGGGAAGTAACTCGCCATGGGCCGTAATGCGTAGAGGCGGAGCACCCTGGCCACAAGACCTGGTCCAAAACTCCCCACTTGTCCGGTGCGCGCCGCCTGAATATGCCGCATGATACGGGTAGGGGACAATAGGCCGCGCGCTCTCCGGCATTGCGAGACCGGCTGAACGGTGCGATGACTGCGGCATCGCGGCGGCTTCTGTCCCCAGGATCTTAATTAGCTTCCTTCCTCTCCCTCCCTTTGGGGCCTGTTCTCCCAGCAGGCCCCACTTACTTTTAACCTCTTTGCGACCCCCGTTCACCCGCGGTGTCACCTCGCCGCGCTATATTAGAGTCAGCGTAGCGCCCAACCCGTGCTCGCGTTGCTTCGCGCTACACGTCGTGCTTCGTGCAACGGCACCGCCGCGAGCCTCAGTGCGCCGACCCAATCGCGTCGCTGCCCTCCCGCCTCGCTCGTGCCCGACAGGAGCAACACAATGCTGATGCCAGACTTTCTCGCGGCCGCGTGGGATATAGACGAGACCGACTTCCCCAGATACGGCCTGCCGTCCGCGCGGCTCGCCTTCCTGCTCCGCTACGCCGTGCTGGCCCCCTCTACCCACAACACCCAGCCCTGGATCTTCCAGGTGAGGGGCGACCGCGTCTCCATCCTGTTCGACCGCACCCGCGCCCTGCCCGTGGTCGACCCGCACGACCGCCTGGCAACCATGTCGTGCGGGGCGGCCCTGTTCAATCTGCGCCTCGCCATACGCCACTTCGGCTACAACTGCGAGGTGCAGATACTGCCCGACCCCCACCATCCCGACCTGCTCGCTACCGTGCGCCTGGGCGGCGACGCCCACCCCACCGAGGACGAAGAGCGCCTGTTCGCCGCCATCACCCGGCGCCACACCAACCGCAAGCCCTACAGCGACCGTCCCGTGCCCAGGAACGTGATCCTGGCGCTGGAGAGCGAGGCCGAGGAAGAGGGGGCGTGGCTGCACATCGTCGAGGACTGGTCGCAGCGCGAGGCGCTGGCATCGCTGGTATCGGAGGGCGACCGGGTGCAGTGGGGCGACGAGCAGTTCCGCCTGGAGCTTGCCGGCTGGATACGCCCCAACGTGGGCGAGGTACACGACGGCGTGCCCGGCCGCAGCATGGGCTACAACCCGGTCATGTCGGCCGTCGCCCCGGCCATCATCCGCACATTCGACAGGGGCGGGGGCGTCGCCGCGCACGACCGCGACCTGGTCGAGGGATCGCCCCTGATGGCTGTCGTAGGCACCCACGGCGACAGCACCTATTCCTGGGTGGAGGCGGGACAGGCGGTGCAGGCGGTGCTGCTGCGCGCCACGGCCGAGGGCCTATCGGCGTCGTTTCTCAACCAGCCGGTCGAGCTGTCCTACCTGCGCGAGCGGCTCGCCTTCGCCATCGGCAGGCGCGACTACCCGCAGATGGTCATGCGCCTGGGCTACGGCCCGTCCGTCCTGCCCTCGCCGCGCAGGCTGCCGGGCGAAGTCATGCGCTGACCCGTCACGCAACTTTCCGGCTCGCGGGCCGGTGAGTGCCGCTCTGCCGCGATTACCTGTATGGGTCCCCCTTCGCGCAAGGCGGCACCCACTGGCCCGTGCGATTCTACCGGCGTGTGGGCATCACACGCGCTTTATGCGACCCGTAACCGGCTTGCGCGCGGTGCGGTCGTGTCGCATACTTTATTGAATAGTAGTGAGGTGAGCGGCCCCCGAACCCCGAACCCCCGGATGCGACCGGGCGGGCCTCGTGGGGCAAGCGAAACGGACGGTGTTGATGGAGTCGACGATCAGCCCGGCGAGAATCCTCGTCGTTGACGACGAGCACAGCCTTGTGGACCTGGTGCGCAGCTACCTCGAAGCGGAGGGCTACCGGGTGTCGGAGGCTTTCGACGGGTACAGCGCCCTGCAGATAGCCGAGCGCGAGAGGCCCGACGTCGTGGTGCTCGACCTCATGATGCCGGGGATGGACGGCATAGAAGTGTGCCGCAGGCTGCGCCAGTTCTCCAACGCCTACGTGCTCATTCTCACTTCCAAGTCGGGCGAGATAGACAAGCTCATCGGCCTCTCGGTCGGCGCCGACGACTACATGACCAAGCCCTTCAGCCCGCGAGAGCTTGTAGCCCGGGTGAAAGCCATGCTCCGCCGGGCGGAGATGGGGGCGGCCACGGGGGCCGGACGGATGGCGCCCGACGTGCCGGAGCCTGTGGTGTTCGGCGACCTGGTCGTGGACGTGGCGCGCCACGAAGTGCTGCAGGGCGGCAAGGCCGTGCAGCTTACTCCCCGTGAGTTCGACCTGCTGGCCGCGCTGTCCGCCCACCCGGGCCTGGTCTTTACCCGGGCGCAGCTGCTCAACCGGGTGTGGGGTGACGAGGCGTACGACGGCCGGGTGGTGGACGTACACATCACCGGCCTGCGCAAGAAGCTGGACGACGATCCCGCCAACCCGCGCTACATCGAAACGGTGCGCGGCGTCGGTTTCCGTTTTGGGCCTCGCACCTCGACCTCCGCACCCCACGAAGGTAACCACGGCCAGGCATGAGCAGGCAACAACGACGACTTCGGTTCAGGGTCCTCACCACACACGTGCTGGTAGCCCTCTCGGGCGCGATAACGTCCCTGCTTACGGGGGCCATTCTCGCGCTCGTTCTGCCGCCCCCGTCTCCCTCTGACGCGGCGTCTCGCCTGCCGGTCGTGGTGGCCGCGTGCGCGGCGGCGGGCCTGGCAGTATCGGGGGTCGTGGCGCTGGCTGCCTCCAACCGGCTGTTTGACAGTATCGCAGCCCCGGTGCGCCGCATGACCAAGCTTGCCCGCGGCATGGCAAAGGGCAACTACTCGCAGCGTGTAGCTCTGCCCGACGTGGCGGAGGTCGCATCGCCACAGACCGCCCAGGGTGAGGGGCACGTGGCAGCCGCAGGCGCTCACGAAATGGACGAGGTGATTGGCGGGCTGGCGGCTGCCATCGACGCGCTTGCCGCCTCCCTCGAAGCCGCCGAGCACCGCCGCACGATGTCTTTCGGGGAGATCACCCACGAGATGCGCACGCCGGTGGCCGTGCTGGAAGGCTACCTCGAAGGGCTGCTCGACGGGCACGTGAAGCCCTCGGAGGAGACGTGGGCCTTGCTGTACGACGAGGCCGGGCGCGTGCACCGCATGGTGGACGAGCTTCAGGCCCTGTCGCGGGCCGAAGCCAGGCGCTCACCTCCCGAGCTGCAGGCTGTGGACCCCGCCGCTATAGCACGGGGCGCGCTGGAGCGCCTGCGCCTCCCCTTCGGCGAGAAGGGGCTGCAGGTGAACACCGATATCTCGCCGGGTCTACCCCTGGTGCTGGCCGACCCGGACCAGGCCCTGCAGGCCCTCGTAAACCTGCTCACCAATGCCCTCAGGTATACTCCCTCCCCGGGGCAGGTGACCCTGTCGGTGAAACGCCTCGACGACACAAACGAAGTGGTGTTCAGCGTACAGGACACCGGCATGGGCATCGCCGCCGAGCACATACCCTACCTTTTCGAGCGCTTCTTTCGTATAGACCGGGGGGGCAGCCGCCAGGCGGGAGGCTCGGGGATCGGGCTTCCCGTCGCCAAGGCGCTGATAGAGGCGATGGGCGGGAGGATCTGGGCCGAAAGCCCGGGTGTCGGCAAAGGGAGCACCTTCTCCTTCACCCTGCTCGTTTCGGGCGGCGTTCCCTCGGTCGCCTCGTAAATCTCAGCAGGCGGCACCATCGTTCCCCGCTATAGCCCCATCCGGCGAGAGGGGCATCCCCATATTTGCGCTTCCCCGGCTGACGGTGGCCAGGGGCCCGTCGCTGCTGCCGGCCCCGGAGCGCCTTTGCGCCTACTCCACCCGCCGTCTTAATGAAATCTTAGCACTTCTCTATCGATTCACTAGCACTTCCCTAACTGTGGCTGAAAGTTCCCCCTTTAGAATGGAGAGTGAAGGGAAAAATACAGCCTTCGCAAAAAAGCAAACTGACGCCGCACTCGCTATGGAGGTAACAGGCAATGACACTGCTAGCCAATCGAGACAAGACAACAACGCCTGCCGACGAGGCAGTCAAGCAGGACGGCCGCACAGCAACCGGCCGCAAGATTTCATTCTCTCCTAAGCCCGCCGCCCGTGAGGCATCCCCTGTGGCGGCCCCGCCGGTAGAGGCCTTGCGCACGCTCCGGGCGCGCCTGCAGGCCCAGGTAGACAAGAATGGCGCGGACCCCGACGGCCACACCGACCCCGAGGCGCGCTACCTCCTGCAAAGCGTGCGCCGGCGGCTGAGCCAGGTCGACGCTGCGCTGGAGAGGATAGAGATGGGCAAGTATGGCGAGTGCGCTGACTGCCACGCGCCTATCGAGAGCGACCGCCTGGTGCTCCAGCCCATGTCTACCCGCTGCACCCGCTGCCAGTCCGTTGCCGAGTGGCGCGGCGCGACCTACTAGGTCAGGGAGGAAATTTCTGAAATGGCTACCGATATCGCGCCCGAAAAGACGCTCGAACATATACCAACTCCGCCCACCCACGACGGCGTAGCCGGAGTCTCCGGCCCGTCGGGCAACGGGAGGGTGGCGGGCCAGTACCCGTCGGGCAGCGCGTCGCACACTGTCGACTCGGACGAACCCGATCTTCTCAGCAGCGCCACTACCTACTTCAACCATGCTGCCGACCGCCTGGGCCTCAGCGATTCCCTGCGCCAGGTGCTGCAAAAGCCGGAACGCGCCCTTGTGGTCTCTGTGCCCGTGACGCGCGACGACGGGCGACTCGAGGTGTTCGAAGGTATTCGGGTGCAGCACTCCACCGCTCGCGGTCCCGCGAAAGGCGGAGTGCGCTACCACCCCGACGTCACGCTGGACGAGGTGGCGGGCCTGGCCGCGCTCATGACCTGGAAGTGCGCTGTAGTGGATGTCCCCTATGGCGGGGCGAAGGGTGGCGTCATCTGCGACCCTACCACAATGTCCACCGACGAGCTGCGCCGGATGACGATAGGCTATACGCACGCGATTATGCCCATCATCGGCCCCCGCAAGGACATCCCTGCCCCCGACGTAAACACCAACGAGCAGACGATGGCCTGGATGGTTGAGGCCGCAAGCAGCGTCGCGGGCCACAATGTCTTCGATATAGTCACCGGCAAGCCGATCTCGATGGGCGGCTCGGAAGGTCGGGCCGAGGCAACGGGCCGGGGCGTGGCGATAGTCACCGCCTCCCTGCTGAAGAAGTTGTCTGCCCGGCTCGAGGAAACGACCGTGGCCGTCCAGGGCTTCGGCAAGGTGGGCGCGTACGCCGCCCAGATCCTGGCGGAGATGGGCTGCAAGATCGTCGCGGTAAGCGACATCTCGGGCGGCTTATACAACCCGAAGGGGCTGGATGTCGAGGGCCTGCTGGCCCATGTGGCCGAATCGCCGCGCCACCTGCTCGCAGGGTACAGGGGCGACGCGGAGCCGATCTCGGGCGACGACCTGCTCTACCTGGACGTGGACGTGCTGGTGCCCGCCGCCATGGAGAACCAGATCACGGCCTCGAACGTGGATCGGATCAAGGCCAGGGCGATCGTTGAGGGCGCTAACGGCCCCACCACGCCTGAAGCTGACCGCATCCTGGTGGACAGGGGCGTGATAGTGGTGCCCGACATACTGGCGAACGCCGGCGGGGTGGCCGTATCCTACTTCGAGTGGGTGCAGAACCTTTATAACTACTACTGGGACATCGACACCGTGCGGCACCGCCTCGAAGGCAAGATGGTGCGCAGCTTCGACGACGTATGGGACTTCAGCGAGACCAACAACGTCGACATGCGCACCGGGGCCTACATGCTGGGTATCCGGCGCGTAGCCGACGTGCTGACGCACCGGGGCTATGCCCGCTAGCCGGCGAGGCGAAGCCACAGACCAACAAAGCCAATTACCTCCTCATTGAGTTGGGCGCCCTGCCGTAAGGTGGGGCGCCCATCATTGCGTAGCCCGGCCTGCCCTCGTCCCGTGCACCGAGCCGTTGTAAGCCCAAAACGACGGACGAGCAAGTATCGGGGACATTGCAACGTTTATTTACTGCCCATTTACCGCCTTCTACCGCGTGGACGACCGTCCGAAGTTATAGTTGTAAGGGACGGTTTGCGTCTTCGCAAGCTCAAAATAGAAAGGCGGCACGCATGCGCAACACAGCACCCGGGCAGTCAGCCTACGGACGCGTGTTGCCGCTTTACATGCGATCCGAGCGCGCCCACACACCGACCGCAGTACTCAGTGGCGCCGCGCGCCTCCTCATGAGCAGACCACCCGTCCATCTAGAGAAACGGAGGCTGCTATGATTGCAACCCCGGACAAGAATGCCGTGACGCAAGCCGGCGAAGTAGCCCACGCCGTCATCGAGGCCGCCGACTTGCAGCATCTGTTCGACGCCCTGCGCCAACGAGGGTACGAGCTTTACGGCCCCACGGTAAACGAAGGGGCCATCGTATACGACCGCATCCACTCCGCGGCCGACCTGCCCGCGGGCTGGACCGATGAGCAGGCGCCAGGGTATTACCGGCTCGTGCGGCGCAACGACGGCGCCCTCTTCTCCTACGGAGCAGGCCCTCACTCGTGGAAGAGGCTCCTGCACCCGCCAACCGTGCAACTGTTCCACGCGAAGCGCGACGAAAACGGCGACCTGGTCACCGTGGACGATACGCCCGCGCCCGTGAAGAGGGCGTTCATCGGCGTGCGCTCGTGCGACCTGGCCGCGATCGGCGTGCAGGACCGCGTGTTCCTCGGGGGCCCGTTCGTCGATCCCCAGTACAAAGCCCGCCGCGAGGGCAACTTCATCGTAGCGGTGAACTGCAGCCACAGCGGCGCCAACTGCTTCTGCGTGTCTATGGGCACGGGGCCGCGGGCCTATTCGGGCTTCGACCTGAGCCTGACCGAGGTGCTGGCCGCCGGGCGGCACTACTTCGTGGTCGAGACCGGCAGCGAGGCGGGAGCCGAGATGCTGGCCGGGCTGCCTCACCACACCGCGGACGTTGAGGAATTGGAGGGGGCCGAGTGCGTGGTGGCCAAGGTGGCCTTCCGCCAGGCCAAGAAACTGGAGACCGCGGGCCTCGCTCAGGCCCTGAAGAAAGCCGTCGAGTGCCCCATGTGCGAGGACATCGCAAAGCGGTGCCTCACCTGCGGCAACTGCACTATGGTCTGCCCCACCTGCTTCTGCACGACCGTGGACGACGTCAACTCGCTCGCGGGCGACGAGGCGAGCAGGGTGCGCCGGTGGGACTCGTGCTTCACGCTCGGCTTCTCGTATATCCATGGCGGCAGCGTGCGCGTGTCGCCCCAGTCGCGTTACCGGCAGTGGCTCACCCACAAGCTCGGCACGTGGTTCGACCAGTTCGGCACGTACGGGTGCGTGGGCTGCGGGCGCTGCATCACCTGGTGCCCCGTAGGCATTGATATCACCGAAGAGGCCGCCAGGGTAAAGACCCAGGTTGAGGCGATGGAAACCGGCGCGGTGTAGGCAGCGGCGCGCCGCGCACCTGTCTATTGCGACCCAGTTCACAGGGAGATTGTCATGGATACGTTTGAGGATATCGTCAGGGAACAGCCGCTTCTGAAGGGGCTTACGCCCGTCCAGCTGGAAGAGATAGCCGACTGCGCTTCTTTCGTGCGCTACGAAAAGGGCGAGTTCCTGTTCCGAGAGGGCGAGTTCGCCCGCCGCTTCTACATCATCACCAGCGGCAAGATAGCCATCGAGATTTTCACTCCGGGCCGCGGCCCCGTCATCGTCGAGACGCTCGACGAGGGCGACCTGCTCGGCTGGTCGTGGCTGTTCGAGCCGTACCGCTGGCACTTCGATGCCATGGCCCAGACCGAGGTGAAGGCGGTCGCCTTCGACGCGCTGTGCATGCGCGGCAAGTGCGACAAGGACCACAGCCTGGGCTACGAGCTTGTCAAGCGCTTCTCCCAGATCATCATGGAGCGCCTGCAGGCGACCAGGATGGCCCTGCTCGACGTGTACGGCGCGGTGCCCGACGAGACCGTGGCGGCCGCCGAGGTGCTGATCACCACCGCCAAGGACAGCCCCAACGGGAAGACTAGCGGGGAGCAGTAACCCTATGATCGACACAATAATACCTGCCGCCGTCGAGAGCGCGGCCCTTCCGATGCTGCCTCAGCCGTACCGGATCATCCGCGTGCGGCAGGAAACCGCGGACACGCGGACGCTCGATATCGAGCCGGTGGACGGCTCGCGCTGCCCGCGTTTCATCCCCGGGCAGTTCAACATGCTCTACATTTTCGGCGTGGGCGAGATGGCTATCTCCATCAGCGGCGACCCCGCCTGGCGCAGCACCACCACCCACACCATCCGCGCCGTGGGCAACGCCACCCGCGCGCTCACCTCGCTCAAGCCGGGCGACACGATAGGCGTGCGCGGGCCGTTCGGCGTGGGCTGGCCGGTCGAGCAGATGGCCGGCAAGGACGTGCTTGTCATCGCGGGCGGCATCGGCCTCGCGCCGCTTCGTCCCACCATCTACACCGCGCTAAACAACCGCAGGGCATACGAGAGCGTGTCGCTCCTGTACGGGGCGCGCACGCCCATCGACCTGTTGTACACCGACGAGCTTGAGCAGTGGCGCAGCCGCCACGATATGTACGTGGGCGTGACGGTCGACTCGGCGGGCGACAACTGGGGCGGCAACGTGGGCGTGGTCACCACGCTCATCCCCAAGGCACACTTCGACGAGAAGAAGACGATCGCGATGGTGTGCGGGCCGGAGATCATGATGCGCTTCACCGTGATGGCGCTACAGGACCGGGGCGTGCCGCTGGAGAACATCTACATTTCGATGGAGCGCAACATGAAGTGCGGCATCGGCCTGTGCGGGCACTGCCAGCTCGGCCCCGACTTCATATGCAAGGACGGCCCGGTGTTCCGCTTCGACCACCTGGAGAGCGTCTTTGGGAAGCGTGAGGTCTAAGATGAGCAACACCGATACACCAACAAAGGTCAAGCCGAAGCTGGCGGTATGGAAGTTCTCGTCGTGCGACGGGTGCCAGCTGAGCCTGCTGGACTGTGAAGACGAACTGCTCGCGGTGGTAGGCGCGATCGACCTTGCCTACTTCCCGGAGGCGACCCGCGCAGAGATGCCGGGGCCGTACGACGTGTCGCTGGTCGAAGGGTCGATCACGACGCCGCACGACATCGAGCGCATCAGGGAGATCCGTGCGAAGTCGAAGGTGCTGGTCGCCATAGGGGCGTGCGCCACCTCGGGCGGGATACAGGCCCTGCGCAACTTCGCGGACGTCGCGGAGTTCACGCGGGTTGTGTATGCCAGCCCGGAGTACATCAGCACGCTGTCCAAGTCAACCCCGATGTCGGACCACGTGCACGTAGACTACGAGCTGCGCGGGTGCCCGATCAACAAGATGCAGCTGCTCGAAGTGCTGCTGGCCCTGCTCAACGGGCGCAAGCCCAACACGCCCGCGATGAGCGTGTGCATGGAATGCAAGTACGCGGGCAACCCGTGCGTGATGGTCGCGAAGGGCATCCCGTGCCTGGGGCCTGTGACCTACGCGGGCTGCGGGGCGCTGTGCCCTTCGTACAACAGGGGCTGCTTCGGCTGCTTCGGCCCGAAGGAGACGCCCAACACCGCGTCGCTGAGCGGGTGGTGGGAAGGGCTGGGGGTGCCCAACGAGGGGATATTCAGGGCGTTCAGGAACATCAACGCGAACGCCGCGCCGTTCCGCGAGGAGAGCGAGGCGCGTCAGTAGCCAGTGGCCAGTGGCAAGTGGCCAGTGAGTGGGTTGAGCTTGTCGAAGTGTAAAGCGGCTGGGAGTGGGCTTGATGCCGGAATTGCAGCCGCGCACTGACCACTGACCACTGACCACTGACCACTGACCACTCGTGCAGAGGAGTGAAATACGTGAGCAATACTAAGACGATCAACGTGGGCTACCTGGCCCGGGTGGAGGGCGAGGGCGGGCTGAACGTGAGGATCGAGGGCGGGAAGGTATCGCACGTCAGCTTCGAGATCTTCGAGCCGCCGCGCTTCTTCGAGGCGTTCCTGCGGGGCCGCCACTTCTCGGAGGCGCCGGACATCACGGCGCGCATCTGCGGCATCTGCCCGGTTGCCTACCAGATGAGCTCGATACACGCCATGGAGAACGCCTACGGGGTGACCGTGGGCGGGCAGCTTCGGGCGCTCCGGCGGCTGCTTTACTGCGGCGAGTGGATCGAGAGCCACGCGCTGCACGTGTACATGTTGCACGCCCCCGACTTCCTGGGGTACCAGGATGCTATCGCCATGGCGGCGGACTACCCCGAGGCCGTGACGCGTGGGCTGCGGCTGAAGAAGCTCGGCAACGAGATCATGCGGGTGCTGGGCGGGCGCGAGATCCACCCGATCAACGTGAAGGTGGGCGGCTTCTACAAAGCGCCGACGACCTCGGAGCTGAGCGCGCTCGCCGAGGAGCTTGTGTGGGCGCGGCAGGCCTCGCTCGACACGGTACACTGGGCGGCCAAGCTTGACTTCCCCAAGATGGAGCGCGACTACGAGTTCGTGGCGCTGAGGCACCCGGACGAGTACGGCATGAACGAGGGGCGGATCGTGTCGAGCAAGGGGCTTGACATCTCCATCCCCGAGTACGAGGAACACTTCGTGGAGCTGCACGCTCCCTACTCGAACGCGCTGCAGTCTACCCTGCACGGGCACTCGTACTTTGTTGGGCCGATGGCGCGGTACAACCTGAACCAGGACAAGCTGACGCCGATGGCGCAGGAGGCCGCGAGGGAGGCCGGCCTGGAGACGGAGGTGCGCAACCCCTTCAAGAGCATCGTGATCCGGAGCGTGGAGCTTGTGCAGGCGTGCGACGAGGCGCTGCAGATCATCGAGAACTACAGCAAGCCCGAGCAGCCGGCGGTGCCGGTGGGGCCGGTGGAGAAGGACGCGCCGGGCGTGGTGAGGCGCGGGTACGGGTGTACGGAAGCGCCGAGGGGCATCCTGTACCACCGGTACAGCGTGGACCACGAAGAGAAGATCGTCGACGCCAAGATCACCCCGCCGACCTCGCAGAACCAGAAGGCGATCGAGGAGGACCTGCTGGAGTTCGTGTCGGAGCGCTGGCAGATGCCCGAGGACGAGCTGACCTGGCAGTGCGAGCAGGCGGTGCGCAACTACGACCCGTGCATCTCGTGCGCCACGCACTACCTGAAGCTGAAGGTGGAGCGGAGCTAGAGTAGGCTAAGGTCACCGGAGGGGCGAGGATCGCTCCCCGCCCCTACTTGACTTGACGGCCCGCCGCTCGCCGCTCAAAATGCGCCCGGCATGGCGCGCTAGGGCGTGAAGTCGGTCAACATCCGAATAGTGTCCGCCTTCACGCCGTCCTCCCCCATGGCGGTCACCGCCTCGCCGGACTGCAGGAAGGCTTGGAACTTCGCCACGTCGTTCGCATCTATCAAGAGGCCTCTCAAGTTCGGGTTCTGAGGATCGAGAAAAGTCTGAGCAGACGTAACGCCTGCCTGTCTCACCAGCTCCTGCCGGCTTCCCGGCCCGGCCTTCCAGGCTTTTGCCCACCTGTCGCCGTCCTCTACCTCATGTACAATCATTATTCTCGTCATTGGTTTTTCTCCTTCTGGAATTTGCCCTATCGGTCAGGGCGGCTGAAATGATAAGCGGTCTGGTTAGGCCAGCCAGGGCGACTCGTAGGGGCAGGTCCCCGCGCCTGCCCCTGTGGTAAACCGCAAACATCCTGTTGCGCGAACAGGGCGTGATAATGCACCTCTTGTTAATGTGCATTATCTGGCGGGCTACTTTTCAGACGGTCTCTTAGAACGCGGTGTGCTCGACATCGTCCGTGAGCCAAACGTCCGGCGCTCCTGCCAGCCCTGCGTTCTTCATCCCATTTTTCAACTCGTCCGAGCCGGCGAACGCTTGCGCGGCGGCCGTAGTGCTGAACTGGTGCGTGACGGTAACCATATTCGGGTTAGCGGGGTCCTGATGGACACTGGCCCCGGTGACGCCCATCGCCTGGCGTGTCGGCCCAAGATCGTCATATACGGACTTCCATGTGCCAAAATCCTGAACTGCGTGCTTTACAAACAACGTGGTCGTGGCCATTGTTAGAATCCTCCATCTGTTGAACCAGGGTTACGCAGAATATTGAGATGATTGGAGATGTGAACTGCCCACTGCGCACGTCTTCACAAACAAAAAGAGCCCGAAGATAATCAGGCTCTCAAGAAGGCGTATGGGGTTGGGCACCAATGCATTATCTGCATTTGCAGTATAACTGTAGTTGTAACAAATGTCAAGTTGGTTACGTTCAACGCGGGGACCGGCGGTCAAGATTTCGTATTCCGGTGAAATATACCGCAGTCCTGAGCCCAGGTGTGCGTGTACACCAATTCCACAGTACTGGGAACTAGCTTAAATTCGCAGCTCAGTCGGACACATATCCTGCGCCACGCAGTACCTGAGGCTAAGGTGGAGCGGAGCTAGGGCCAGGCGGCACCGTACCGGTGCCACGAACGGAGAATAGTCACGAGCCGCCGGTGGGTGCCTTCCGGCGGCTCGTGCTATACAGGGATCAAGGGTATACGGGTGCGAGCGACTCGGCCAGCTCTACGGCTTTCTCCCTGGCGGGCAGGTGAGAGCTGTACAGGGTAATTCGTATGGCTATGCGGACTCCCTCTCGATCCAGGACAAGCACGCCGCCGTCCGTCTGGGTATAGAAGCGGCCGGTCGTGTCACCCACCTGCACATCGTACCAGTCGCCCTCTATCGACACTGTCGACGGTGTGCCCTGTTCTATCCATACGCCCGGGGGCATGAACGCCAGTCGCTCCAACGTGCTTGGCGACAATGTGACGTACGGCACCGTGACATTCTTGCTGACCGTGTCATAGTAAGGGCGCCCGGCTACGGCTGAGACGGAGGGCGAGGTGGCAAACTGAGTGACGTCAAAGGTAGCCGGGGGCATATAGAGGGGATGTCCTGCCTGCCGGGCTGCTGCCTGCCACAGCTCGTGCGCCTCCTGCTCGTCAACCGGGCGGGTGTCCCAGACGGTGGTGCCCGCCGGCCGGTCAAACGTGAATATCGAACGGGGGATGTCGACATTCACTTCCACGGTCGTACAGACGTAGCTCCAGATCAGGGTTCCCTCCCGGTTCCAAATCTCCGACTTCAGGACAATGAAGATGTCCCGGTCGATCCAGAGCTTTTCGCGCCCGGGCTTACGATCACCGGCTGCCTCCGCATACGTCAGGTCTATCACGTACGCCTCGCGCCCCGCTACTTCTTCCAGGCCGAGGTACTGCGCCTCATACTTGCCCGTGCCCATATCGTCGATGATCTGCTGGAAGCGAGCCGCGTCGGTTACATCGAGCGTCCGGGTCAGAGGCTCGCTGACAAGAACCACGTCTGACTCTTGAGACTGGTATCGCCAGAGTGCATTACCGTCGCCCACGGTCAGCGACACGAACTCCTCTCCATTGGGAATCGTGTAGTTCATTTCCTCTCTGTGCATATTCGGCCGGACAGCCCAGGATTCGCCGGTGGCTTTGGCCCAACCGTTCATCCCTACGCCGTCGGTATAGCTGTACTGCTGCGCGCTTCGGGTGTGCAGGCTGCGCACGTCGGATGAGCGGGTAGCCTTTGCTGCCTCGGCAAGTATGTCGCCGGCGCTGGAGAGAAGCGGTCGCGTATTCTCCGGCCGGCCCAGCCAGAAGACGGCGACCAGCAGAGCGAGGGTTAGCGCACCGGCTGTGATTACCGGCCTGAGAAGACCCGCGCCGCGTGGGCGCGCCCGCTCAACACGCTTGGGGCTGACCGCCAGGACGGCGAGACCTTCAATCTGAGGCCACAGATCGCGTGTATTGAAGGGCGTGCGGTGGGCATATTCTACGAGCGCGCTTCTTATTGCCTCTCTGTCCATACATTTCTCCTGTTCTCCCACTCTTGCACCGGGAATGGCTAGTCTTCCGCGGGCCGCGCAAGCCACGATGGCAGCAAGACTCGCAGCCGCTTTCGGGCATCGTGCAAACGGCGTCTGACGCTGCTCTGCGTGATCTGGAGGGCTGCCGATATCTCGGGGTCGCTCAGATCGAGGTAATAGCGCATCACGACGGCGGCTCGCTGCCCGGGCGACAGGCTGTCGAGGGTGCGCCAGATGGCTTCTTTGGTTTCGGCTGCTTCCACCATGGCGTAGAGATTGTCGTCGGCAGGTGGAAGGAGGGCGTCGATGCCAGAATCGTCACTATCGAGAGAGAAGTTCTGCCTGCGCATGACTGCTTTGAGCGTATCGTTGACCACGGTGCGCAAGAACCAGGGCCCGAAGGGACGACGTGCATCGAATTGGTCGATGCGTTCGTAGACGCGCAAGAAGGCGGATTGCACTACATCTTCCGACAGCGCGTAATTGGCACAGATCAGGTATGCCACGTCGAGCGCTTGCTGCTGGTACAGCGAGACGAGCGTCTCCAGGCCCTGTATGTCACCGTGTTTGAGACGGGCAACGGCTTCGCTTTCGTTCATTACGCGTCCCCGGGATAGTAACAGTGATGCAGTAGCGCGAAGGTCTCTATAAGGTCTCTATTATGTACTATCCACTGGAAGGGCTATTTGTTCGGGGGTATCTTGGTGTGTGCGCCGTGGAACCCCCGGCGGCCGGTGGACTTTAGAAAATGGATCGGGTATGCGGGCCAACAACGCCCGGCGGGTTATGGAGCCTAAGAAATGAATAGTGTACGCGCCCGTGGAACGCCCGGCGGATAAATCCGCGGGCTACAGGGACGGAGTCCGGCCTGCGCCGGACTCCTCTCTCCACAGGAGCGTGCTCGGGGACAGGCACAATCTAGCCCACAGATGGCCGGCGCGCAGCGCACGGCCGCAGTCGCCGTAGGGCGACTTCGTCCTTGTAGCCCGCGGCTTCAGCCGCCGGGCGGTGTTGGCCAGCATACCCGATTCATTAATGTCCATTAGCCGCCGCGCGTTCTACGGGCGCGTACACGATTCATTTCAAAAACCTCATCATTCGCCCGGCGTTCTCGCCGCACCGCTGCTTGCCCCGACCGCATCCCGCACCGAGCCGCTGCGGGGGGAGGCCCGAATATTCACCGGCGTTAACGGCCGTATTTACCGCGGAGTGGTAGTGTGAAACTGGGTGTTCCCACACAGATACGGGTCGGCAGGCAGGGGCAGCAAGACGGAGGTTGACACTATGAGCGCCTCGATCGAAGAGAT
>DASTEB010000035.1:0-2753 GCA_035710025.1 Chloroflexia bacterium | reverse complement strand
CGGTGTACGGCACGATCAACATCATCAAAGACCTGGTGGAGTCGGGTAAGAGCATCCTGCTGGTGGGCCCGCCGGGCGTGGGCAAGACCACGCTGCTGCGCGAGTGCGCCCGCGTGCTCTCTGACGAGGTGCGCAAGCGCGTGGTGATCGTGGACACGTCGAATGAGATCGCGGGCGACGGCGACATCCCTCACCCGTCCATAGGGCGGGCACGCAGGATGCAAGTGCCCATGCCCGAGCGCCAGCACGCCGTGATGATTGAGGCTGTGGAGAACCACATGCCCGAGGTGATCATCATCGATGAGATCGGCACCGAGCTCGAGGCGCAGGCCGCCCGCACCATAGCCGAGCGCGGCGTGCAGCTTGTGGGCACGGCCCACGGCACCAGCCTCGAGAACCTGATGCTCAACCCGACGCTGTCCGACCTGGTCGGCGGTATACAGTCGGTGACGCTGTCGGATGAAGAGGCGCGACGGCGCGGCACGCAGAAGTCGGTGCTGGAGCGCAAGGCGCCCCCAACGTTCGATATCATCGTGGAGCTGCTCGACCGAGAGCGCGTGGCGGTGCACCGCGACGTGGCCG
Organism: Chloroflexia bacterium; assembly: GCA_035710025.1. GTDB lineage: Bacteria > Chloroflexota > Chloroflexia > QHBQ01 > JADMIH01 > JADMIH01. The sequence continues at coordinate 2,171 of DASTEB010000035.1, read as the reverse complement.
AGACGGTCGACTCTCTGCTGCGCGGCGAGATCATCCCGCCCGAGATCCGCACCCGCCGCACCGACGGTACGATCCACACCGAAATCGCCTACATCCCGCCTCCCGCGGGCCGCGGGCAGCAGTACGCCGGACCCGGAGGACGGCGCGACGGCGGCAGGCGCGGAGGTTACGACGACCGTGCGCCACACGGCCTGCCCAACGCGCCGAGGCGCCAGATGCCCGAGTCGCCGGCCATGCGCAGCGCTCGCCCACTCCAGACGGAGCGACGAGCAGGACGCACGCAGGCGGCAGGCCCGGCCTACGGCGCACCAGGCAACGGCACGACTACCTTCGGAGCATCGACCCCAGTCGAGCCTTCCTCTATGGCGGAGTTGTACGACGAGGTGGATCCGCAGGCCGCACCCGAGGACGCCGACCTGCGCGTCGGGCCAAGCCCGATGAGCATAGCAAGCGCGGCCTCGCCCACAAAGCCCCTGCGCGTGTACCCGTTTGGGGTGAGCCGCAACCGCCTCGAGCAGGCGCTGAAGACCCTGCGCGTGCCCGCCACGATGGTGCGCGATATGGACGACGCCGACCTGGTCATGACGCTGAAGAACTACTACCGCAAAAGCCCGCAGGCGCTGCGGGCGGCGGAGTCGAGCGGCGTCCCGGTGTTCGTGCTCAGGAGCAACACGCTCAGCCAGATCGAGCAGGCGCTGGCCAACGTGTTCAACGTGGCCGTGCCCCGCGACCCGGTGACCACAGCGATGGAAGAGGCCGAGGACGCGATCAACTCGGTGCTGCAGAGCGGCACCGACAGGCCGGTGGACCTCACGCCGCAATCGTCGCAGATACGCAAGCTGCAGCACCAGCTCGCTGAGAGGTACAACCTCGCCTCGATCAGCCGCGGCAAGGAGCCGTTCCGGCGCGTGCGTATCTTCAGGCAAGACTAGCGCGCCGGGCGCGACCCCGACATTCAGGCCCCTCTTCCATTCGCGGGAGAGGGGCCCCTTTTTTCACCCTCCGATCTCACCCCGTGGGGTGATCTCGTCTCACCCTTTCGTGACTTAGAGTCAGGCCAGCGAGCCAACCCGGGATCAAGCGGTCGCGGTTCGCGGAGAGAAGGCAGGTGACGCTATGACGAGGCGTGCCTGCGGCAGCAAATTACCCATATATCAAACAAAGTACAGAAAGGAGAAAAGAAAATGTCGGCGAATATTATGGAGGCAAGAAGTTCACAGGTAGAGGCAAGAGAACCGGCAGGCGGCCTGAGGGCCACGATGCAGCGTCACCCGGTAGCGTCATACTTCGTGGTGATGTACGCGGGCTTGAGCCTGGCGATCCTGCCGGCCATTCTGTCGAAGCAAGGGCTTGGCATCCTTGACTTCGAGATACCGTTCCCGGTGATACTGTTCAACCTGTTCTCCTCGCTGCTTGGCCCGCTGGTGGCCGGGCTCGTCATGTCCTGGGTCGTGGGGGGCAGAGAAGGCATGCGGGAGTTCCGCAGGAGGGTGTTCCGCTTCCGGGTGGGGCCGCAGTGGTACGCGGCCGGCCTGGTCGGTGTGCCGGTGCTCGGCGTGCTAAGCGCGGCCGCCGTGCTGGGCATCTCGCCCGTGACCCAGCTTGCCGGCACGTTGGGCGGCTTCGTCAGCACCTACCTCATGACCAGGGTGCTTGTGGCGTTGATGGTCAACCTGTGGGAGGAGAGCGGCCAGATGGCATTTGTCACGCCGAGACTGCAGCGCAGCCATGGGCCGGTGTTCGCCAGCGTGGTCGTGGCGGTCACCTGGGCGTTCATGCATCTGCCGCCGCTGCTGGTGCCCGCCATGGACGTCGGCGTCGGCCAGCCGTTGACGCCGGTAGGGCTCGCGCTGAGCCTGGTGTTGATGTCGGCCTACGCTATCCCGGTGAGGTTCATCGCCACATGGCTGTTCAACAACGCCCGGCGCAGCGTGGTGATAGTCGCGCTGTTCCACGCCGCGATGAACGCGATGCAGAGCGAGCTAAGCAAGCTGAGCCCGGACTACAACCCCTACTACTTGATCGGAGCCTTCGCGGTGGTATCCGTGGTGCTGCTGGTGCTCACACGGGGGAAGCTGGGCTACAGGCCGGAGCAGGCGGAGAGTTCACCTGCGGGTGATGCAGCGCTGGTGGCCGCGGCTGCCGCGAACCGGTAGCAGGACTGACGTAAT
>DASTEB010000034.1:0-8866 GCA_035710025.1 Chloroflexia bacterium | reverse complement strand
TGGAAGGGGATATTGGTCTGCACGCCGACGATGCGGTATTCCTGAAGCGCCCTTCGCATTCTGAGTATGGCGTGCGCGCGGGTCGGCGCCCACACGATCAACTTGGCGACCATCGGGTCGTAGTACACAGACACCTTAGCGCCCCGGTACAGGCTGCTGTCAACGCGAACGCCCGGCCCTCCCGGCTCGGACAGTTCCGCGATCATGCCGAGCGACGGGACGAAGTTGTTGAACGGGTCCTCGGCGGCGATGCGGCACTCGATAGCGTGGCCCCTGATGGTGATATCGTGCTGCTTCATGCGGAGCGGCCTACCAGCGGCCACGCGGAACTGCTCGAGCACAAGGTCTATGCCCGTGACCAACTCGGTGACGGGGTGCTCCACCTGGAGGCGCGTGTTGACCTCGAGGAAGTAGAAGTTGCCTTCAGGATCAAGTAGGAACTCGACGGTGCCTGCCGAGGTATACCCCGCTGCCTGCGCCGCGGCCACGGCGACCGCGCCCATCCGGCTGCGAAGCTCGTTGTCCAGGGCGACCGAGGGGGACTCCTCGATCAGCTTCTGGTGGCGCCTCTGTATCGAACATTCGCGCTCGCCCAGGTGTACGATGTTGCCGTACCGGTCGCCCAGCAGCTGTATCTCGACGTGGCGCACAGTCTCGAGGTACTTTTCGAAGTACACGGTGCCGGAGCCGAACGAGGACTGCGCCTCGCTCTGGGCCGTGCGCAGCGCCGACTCAAGCTCATCGGGCGAGCGCACTAGGCGCATGCCTTTTCCGCCGCCGCCCGCCGCGGCCTTAATCATAATCGGGTAGCCGATGCGCTTAACGGCCGCCATCGCCTGCGCCGGGTTGGAGATTGACACGTCGCTGCCGGGCACGGTGGGAACGCCCGCCTCCTGTGCCACCCGGCGCGCCGCGAGCTTGTCCCCCAGCAGGCGCATTGCTGCGGGGGACGGGCCGATCCATATGAGCCCGGCATCGATCACGGCCTGCGCGAATGCGTCGTTCTCAGCGAGGAAACCGTAGCCCGGGTGAACCGCGTCAGCGCCCGACTTACGCGCCACCTCAATCAGCCGGTCCATTACCAGGTACGACTCCGCGGCAGGCGGAGGGCCAATTCGGTAAGCTTCGTCGGCTTCACGGACATGGAGGCTCGTCCGGTCGGCGTCCGAGTACACCGCGACCGATTCGATGCCCACTTCGGCGCATGCGCGCACGATGCGCAGGGCGATCTCGCCGCGGTTGGCGACGAGCACCTTACTAATGCGCGGCATCTGCCTGCCTCGCGCCGGCCGCGAATGCCTGCAAGAACTTGCTCTCCGGCCTGCGGCCAAGCGCCCCGGTGATGAAAAAAGACGCCTCCGCCACCTTCTCGATGCTCACTCCAGTATCGATGTTCATGCCGTGCAGCATGTAAAGCAGGTCTTCGGTCGCGAGGTTGCCCGACGCCCCCGGCGCGTAAGGGCAGCCTCCCAGACCCGCCGACGAGCTATCCACGGTAGTGATTGCCATCTGCAGCGACGTGAGAACGTTTGCAAGCGCGGTGCCGCGGGTGTCGTGGAAGTGTACCGCTATCATATCGGCCGGAATCTCGGAAACGAGCGCGCTCAGCACGGCTTCGACTCCGGCGGGCGTACCGACTCCAATTGTGTCGCCGATCGACACCTGCCACACTCCCAGCTCGACCAGCGCCGAAGCAACGCGAACGACAGCCTCGGGCGCGACATATCCCTCGTAGGGACACCCGAGCGCCGTGCTGACGTAGCCGCGCACAGGGATGTTGTGCTGCTGTGCCAGTCGAGCTACGGGGCGGAAGTTCTCAATCGATTCAGCGATAGTCGCGTTTATGTTGGCTCGGGTGAAGCTCTCGGACGCGGCCGTGAACACCGCAACGTCGGATGCGCCGGCTGCAAGCGCGCGCTCCATGCCGCGCTCGTTCGGTACCAGCACAGGGTAGCGCACGCTCTCCTTTCGGTGGAGCGCAGCCAGGACTTCGTCGGAGCCGGCCATCTGCGGCACGGCCTTCGGGCTGACGAATGCGCCTGCCTCAACGAACGGCAGACCGGCATCCGCCAGCATCTCGATGTAGCGCACGCGATCCTCGACAGGGACATGGCGGGCCTCGTTCTGCAGTCCGTCGCGTGGGCCGACCTCATAGACCGTGACGCGGCTAGGATACGTCGGCATCGGGCTTCTCCATCTCAACAAGCACGTCGCCCACGGCCACCTGATCACCCGCGACATAGTGCACGGCGCGCACGCGACCCTCGTGCGGCGCGCGCACTGTAAACTCCATCTTCATAGCCTCGATCACCACCAGCGGCTGCGCTTCCAGGACATCGGCGCCCGGCTGAACGAGTACGCTGAGCACTTTGCCCGGCATCGGGCTGGCGAGTGTGTCTTCGTCGCGCAGGTGGATCGCGCGTTCTAACCGGTCAGTCGACGGTGGCGACTGCAGCCGCAGCCAGTACTCGCGCCCGTCCCACACAACGAATACCGAGTCGTCGTCGCCCCAGCCGTACTCGAGGGACACGAGCGGCTCGTCAGGCAACTGCAATTGGACCGACTGCCTCACGTCTTCGAATGCGTGGTTGGCTCTCGATGCCCGGCGGATGAAAATGCCGGCGGGACCGTCATACAGGGTGTTTCCGCCCTGCGCCACGGTTGCGTGCCATTCCGTGCCGGCACCCGGCGTGCGGGTGAGGCTAACCACGTATGCGTGGCCGTCGGTCTCGAAAGCGGCGCCGATGTTGCGGTTGAGGTGACGCCATGTGGTCGTGCGCCAGAGGTTGCCCCCTGCCGCCGCCTCGTACTCCTCGGACAGCAAGCGAACGGCGGCCCCGGCCATCAGTGCCTGCGCCGGGGCAAGGGTGAAAGCGCCCTCCCGGTAGTAGCGCTCGATGAAGCGCGTAGAGATGTTGCCGAGCTCAAACTGAGGGTGCGCCGCCAGCCACCGGAGGAAGTCGAGGTTGGTGCGTACGCCTTCCACGCGCAAGCCGCCAAGCACCTCGCGCATGCGCTGGAGCGCGTCCATGCGGGTCTCGCCCGAGGTGATGATCTTGGCGATCATGGGGTCGTAATATGGCGTGATCGTGTCGCCTTCGCCCACGCCCGCGTCAATTCGCACGCCCTCGGCGTCGTGCGGAGCCGTAATCTCGCGGATGACACCCGTGGAAGGAAGGAAGCCCTTCTCGGGGTCCTCGGCGTAGAGACGCATCTCGAGCGCGTGCCTGTCCTGCTCGACCATCTCCTGGTCGAACCACAATTCTTCGCCCGCCGCGATTCGCAACTGCGCCTCGACGATGTCTATCCCGTAGGCCTCTTCAGTTACGGTGTGCTCTACCTGCAGGCGCGTGTTCATCTCGAGGAAGTAGAACTCTCCGTCCTGGTAAATGAACTCGACGGTTCCAGCGTTCGTGTAGCCCACGGCGCGTGCGAGAGCCAATGCAGCCTGGGTCAGACTCTGGCGAAGCTCCGGGCCGACAACGGGCGACGGCGCTTCCTCAGCTACCTTCTGGTGGCGGCGCTGCACGGAACATTCGCGCTCGCCCAGGTGAACGAGGTTGCCCCGATGATCGCCAAGCACCTGCACCTCGAGGTGGCGGGGCTCGGAGAGGTACTTTTCGAGCATCAGCGCGCCGTCGCCGAACGCGGCGGTTGCCTCGCGACGCGCTCCCTCGAGGGCCTCGCGCAATGTGGCGGGCGCTTCGACCACGCGCATACCCTTCCCTCCGCCGCCCGCCGAGGCCTTAACCATCAGCGGGTAACCTACGCTGTCGCCCTCGATGAGCAGCCGCTCGATGGACTGGTCTTCGCCGAAGTAGCCGGGCACCGTGGGCACGTTGGCCCGCTCCGCTATGCGCTTGGCTTCGATCTTCGAGCCCATGAGGGCGATAGCCTCGGGCGAGGGGCCGATCCACGTCAGTCCGGCCGCCTCCACCGCCCGAGCAAAGTCGGCGTTCTCAGACAGGAAGCCGAACCCGGGGTGAATCGCGTCGCAGCCGGCCTTGCGTGCTACATCGATGATGACGTCACCACGCAGGTAACTCTCGGCGGCGGGAGGGGGCCCGATACGGTAGGCTTCGTCGCACGCGCGCACGTGGAGGGAGTCGCGATCGCTGTCCGAGTAAACGGCGACGGTGGCAATGCCCAGCGCTTCGCAGGCGCGCGCTATGCGGACGACAATCTCGCCCCGATTGGCGATGAGGATCTTGGCGAACGGCCTCATTCGACCCACCCGGGCTTTCGCTTTTCGAGAAACGCCCGAAGCCCATCCTGCCCCTCGGGGCCGGTTCGCAGCGCGGCAATAGTCTCTGCTGTCAACTGGATCGCCTGGTCGCGGTCGAGGCCCGGAACGGCTGCCAGGAGGCGCTTGGCGGCCGTGATGGCGTGGGGCGCGCTCGAGCGAATCTCGCCGACCAGCCGGTCGACGGCGGCGTCCAGCTCGCCGACAGGCACCACGTCGTGTACCAGGCCGATACGCAGGGCGCGCTCGGCACCAAATCGCTCGGCGGTGAAGAAGAGGGCGCGTGCGTTGCCCTGGCCGATCTTAGGGAGCACGAAAGTGGATATGACGGCGGGCGCGATACCCAGCTTGGCCTCGGAGAAGGCGAAGCGCGTACCTTCCGCGGCGATGGCGATGTCGCACGCGGCGACCAACCCGACCCCGCCGCCCAGCGCAGCACCGTGAACGCGGGCAATGACGGGCACCGGGCAGCGATCGACGCTGTCGAGCATGTGTGCCATGTGGAGGGCGTCGGCTACGTTCTCCGCTTCGCTGTAATCCACGCTGGCCCGCATCCAGTTTACGTCGGCGCCCGCGCAGAACGACGGCCCCGCGCCCGCGAGCACTACTGCGCGCACCGCGCCGGCCGAGTCGTGAAGCCTGCCGAACGCTGCCTGAAGGTCGTCGATCAGCTCGCGGTTGAAGGCGTTGTGTACCTCGGGCCGGTTGAGCGTTATCCGCAAGACGCCCGCGTGATCTTGTACTTCGAGGTGGCGGTACTTTGCTTCCAAGGGTGGCACTGCTCCTACATCCGGAATACGCCAAAGCGCGACTCGCTGACAGGTGCGTTCATCGCGGAGGCGATGCCGAGGCCGAGCACCATGCGCGTGTCGGCAGGGTCGATAATACCGTCGTCCCAGATGCGCGCGGTCGAGTAGTACGGGTTGCCCTCGGTCTCGTACTTGTCAAGGATCGGCCGGGTGAACGCCTCGCGCTCCTCGTGCGATAGGTCCTTCCCGGAGGCGGCGAGATTGTCCAGCCGGACGGTAAGGAGCACGTTCGCAGCCTGTGAGCCGCCCATGACCGAGATGCGCGCATTGGGCCACATCCACAACTGGCGCGGACCGTACGCCCGACCGCACATTGCGTAGTTGCCCGCGCCGAACGACCCTCCCGTGATCACCGTGAACTTGGGCACCCGAGCATTCGCCACGGCCATAACCATCTTGGCGCCGTCCTTGGCGATGCCCCTGTTCTCGTACTCGCGCCCAACCATAAAACCTGTGATGTTTTGAAGGAACACAAGCGGCACCTTGCGCTGTGTACACAGCTCGATGAAATGGGCGCCCTTTAGCGCGCTCTCCGAAAAGAGTATGCCGTTGTTCGCCACGATGCCCACCGGGAAGCCCATAATTCGCCCGAACCCGCACACCAGGGTCGAGCCGTAGAGCGTCTTGAACTCATGGAAGCGTGAGCCGTCCACGATCCGGGCGATAACCTCGTGGACGTCGTAGGGGCGGCGCGCGTCCGGTTCGACGATCCCGTAAAGCTCGTCGGGGTCGTAAGCCGTCGGCTCGGGCGTAGTCACTTCCCAGGGATAATCCTTGGCACGAAACAGGTTGGATACGATGTCGCGGGTAATGGCCAGGGCGTGCTCGTCGTCGGTGGCGAAGTGATCGGCCACGCCGCTGATTTTGGTGTGGACCTCGGCCCCGCCCAGTTCTTCCGCGCTCACCTCTTCGCCGGTCGCCGCCTTGACCAGCGGCGGGCCCCCAAGGAAGATGGTGCCGTTTCCCTTCACGATCACCGTCTCGTCAGACATGGCCGGTACGTACGCGCCGCCCGCGGTACACGAGCCCATCACCACGGCAATCTGGGGGATGCCCTTGGCCGACATGTTAGCCTGGTTGTAGAAGATGCGTCCGAAGTGGTCCCTGTCGGGGAAGACTTCGGCCTGCAGCGGCAGGAACGCTCCGCCCGAGTCCACCAGGTAGATGCACGGCAGGTGGTTCTCTTCGGCGATCTCCTGGGCGCGTAGGTGCTTCTTTACCGTGATCGGGTAGTAGGTGCCGCCCTTTACGGTTGCGTCGTTGGCGATGATCAGGCATTCCTGTCCGTTCACCACGCCGATGCCGGTGATCATCCCGGCCGCAGGGGCTTCGTTCGAGTACATATCCCACGCAGACAGGGCTGAGAACTCGAGGAAGGGTGTCGCAGGGTCTATCAGGTGCTCGACGCGCTCGCGAGCCAGCAACTTGCCCCGAGATCTGTGGCGCGCTATCGCCTCGGGGCCGCCTGCCAGCCGCACGACGTCGAGCCGCTCGCCTAGCTGGGTAACGAGGCCCGCCATGTGTTCGTAGTTCGAGCGGTACTGCTCTGAGTTTTTGTCGATGTGGGACTTGATGACGGCCATTCCGGCTGTTACCCTCACGCGGCAAGACTAAGCATTACTATAGCAGACAGAAGCGCGGGTCGCCAAACGTCGCCCGCGCTCCACTTGTTTCGCAATGGGGACGCTGCCCCCCTGATCCGCTCAGTCGAAATACGCCTTGTTCTTGGCCGTGTAGGACTGAAATTCGTCGGGTACGTCGTCCTCGGGGTAGATGGCGTTGACGGGGCACTCAGGCTCGCACGCCCCGCAATCGATGCATTCGTCGGGGTTGATGAAAAGCTGCTCGACCTCCTCGAAGCCCGGCTCGTCCTTCCTAGGGTGAATGCAATCGACAGGGCAGACATCAACGCAGGCAGAGTCCTTCACATTGATGCACGGTTCCGTGATGACGTAGGTCATTAGGTCCTTTCCTCCTGAGATCTGCGCCCGGGGAGCCAGGCGTGGTGAGCTGACCGCGAACATTATACCGGAGGCCCCAGGCACACGCAATACGCGCAGCCGTCGCTCGATCGCCTCGCGCTTGTTCTTGACCGCTTCCCCTGTCCAACGTACAATGGCCTGGGCATGACCCACCTGGAGGCAGCTATGGCGTCCGAGTCGTCCGATGTGGGCGAGTATACGGTTGATGTGCTGGTCGAGATACCGCGCGGCAGCAGGAACAAGTACGAGTTCGACCACCAGCGCGGCGTGATAAGGCTCGACCGTGTGCTATACTCGTCGGTTCATTACCCCACCGACTACGGCTTCGTGCCGCGAACGCTCTCTGAGGACGGCGACGAGCTTGACGCGCTCGTGATGGTTGAAGAGCCAACCTTCCCGGGCTGCCTTGTCGTTGCCCGGCCCATCGGTGTGCTCGTCATGCACGACGAGAAGGGACCGGACTCTAAGGTACTTGCGGTGCCGATCCGCGAGCCCCGGTTTGCTGCCGTGCGCACGCTGGCCGACATCCCGGGGCACTGGCTGCGCGAGATCGAAAATTTCTTCGAGACGTACAAGCGCCTGCAAGACGTCGAAACTGAGCTTGAGGGCTGGGCGGACCGGGATATCGCAGTCGCCCTGATTGAGGAGTCCAAGCAGCGGTACATCGACCTTCAGGTGTAGCTGCCCGCAAGAAGTACCCGCACTCCCGGCCGTGCAGCGTTGCGCGGCCGTTCCCGTCCTCTGTGACCATTGCGTCCGTGCGGCGCGGTACCACAGGGCTATTCACCCGCGAGCGTTACGAGGCTAGAATAGTAGTGCAACCCTGCACGCGTCGATTCGTCACATCTGTAGCAAGGAATTAGGCGAATCACGCCGGCACCCGAGCAAGCGAGGTGAGCTATGACGAGACATGTCGACGCTGTTGGCGCGCGGGCGAACAGCCGCCTTCCCCGCCGCTTCCTGATAGCCGCCTTTTGTACACTGCTGAGCGCGTTCGTGCTCGCCGGGCCGTCTGCCGAGGCACGCCAGCAGAAGCAAATTGCCGGCAGCGGTGGGCTCGCCCGTGCATTTCAGGATGCAGCGAACCGGTGGGACGTGCCCATGGAAATCCTGCTGGCGGTCGGTTACGTCGAGTCGCGCTGGCAGCAGCGCGGCGGCGAGCCTTCGCTGGACCACGGCTACGGCATCATGCACGTTACCGACCGGCCGGACGGTACGCTGCAGCGCGCGGTTGAGCTGACCGGACACTGGCCGGAGGCCATCCGCAGCGACCCCGCCGCCAACATCGACGCGGGCGCTGCTATCTTGCGCGACATATCCCATGAGGTCATAACATCTCCCGTTACCCTCACAGACTGGTACGCGGCGGTTGCCGAGTACTCGGGTGCGGCCGACGAGCGCATCCGCGACGGCTACGCCCTCGACGTATTCAGGCTTATTGCCGAGGGCGTTGCGAACACAGGGGAAGGCGGCGAGGTGCTCGTTCTCGCTCCAACGAAGATCGATGGCCTGCCCCAAGCGCTAGGCTTTGCCCCGCAGAGCGAGGACTACCCGCCCGCGCTTTGGGTGCCCGCCCACCCCAACAATTACACCGTGGGACGGCCGTACCCGCCGCTGAACACGATTTTGATTCACGATACAGAAGGGTCGTATGCCTCGGCTATTAGCTGGTTCCAGAACCCCAACTCGCGCGTATCCGCTCACTACGTGCTGCGGTCGGCAGACGGGCAGGTCACCCAGATGGTGCGCGAGGCGAACACGGCATGGCACGCCGGGAACTGGGATTACAACGTGCGCTCGATCGGCCTGGAGCACGAGGGCTACATGAACCA
>DASTEB010000033.1:0-9478 GCA_035710025.1 Chloroflexia bacterium | reverse complement strand
CGCGCCACTAGCCGGGAGACGACATGAAAGCCGTACTGGCTGTTGTACAGGGCCAGGACACCGTCAAGCTGGGCAACGCGCTGCGCCAGGGCAAGGTGGCGTTCACCACCATAGACAGCACGGGCGGCTTCCTGCGCGAGCGCAACTCCACCTTCATGATCGCCATATCCGACGAGCAGCTGCAGAGCGTGCTCGACCTGATCGCGGCCAACTGCCACACGCGCAGCGAGTACGTGTCGTCCTACCCCTCGGCGTTCGACCCGGCCGAGTTCTACATGCCCCGGCCCATAGAGGTGCAGGTAGGCGGCGCGTCGGTGTGGGTGCTGGACATCGAGCGGTTTGAGCCGCTATAGGCCACTGTCCACTTGCACGGCCTGATATAATGGTTTACGTGGGCGGCCGTGCCCTGCGCTCCGGCCGCTTTTGCATGACACCAACATAGGAGCTACGCGCCCGGCCCGCCCGGGCACCCACCACACAACCAATGTCTGAATTCCTCAACCAGGTCGCTGTCTTCCTCCAGTTCTTCCTCGCCTGCACCGGCGCCTACCTGCTGGCCCTGTACTTCGCAAGTATCGTGTGGGCCTACCGCGACATCACCGCCCGCACACGCGACGTCTTCTCAATCGCCCTCGGCCTCGCGCTCGTCATCCTCGTGCCCTTCGCCGGGCTTGTGCTCTACCTCGTGCTGCGGCCCCGCGAGACGCTTTCGGAGGCTTACGAGCGCTCGCTGGAGGAGGAGTACCTGCTGCAGGACATCGAGGACACCGAGATCTGCCCCTCCTGCAAGCGCCGCGTCAGTCCCGAGTTTCTCTACTGCCCCCACTGCCGCACCAAGCTGCGCGACGAGTGCGAGAACTGCGGCCGCCCCGTCAGCGTGCGCTGGGCCGCCTGCCCCTACTGCGGCACCCAGTGACGTTTGATTGAACACAAAGACGCAAAGGCCGCAAAGGTTAAGACGAAACCGCAGAGGCGCAGAGAGCGCAGAGATTACGCAAAGTTATTGAAGGGGGTCGGTGACTCGATTAGTCTGGGTGCCCTGCCCCAATAGAATCTCTGCGATCCTCCGTTCCCTCTGCGTCTCTGCGGTTCAGTCGTTTCATCCTTTGCGTCTTTGCGACTTTGTGTTTCGTCTCGCTACCACCGGGGCCAGGTCTCGACGGCTTCGGCCCGGAGCTTGAGGTAGCTTTCGTAGCGGGAGGGGTGGATCTCGCCCTCGGTGACAGCCCGGCGCACGGCGCAGTCGGGCTCGGCCACGTGGGCGCAGTCGGTGAAGCGGCACTCGCCCAGGTGGGGGCGGAACTCGGGGAAGCACTCGGGCAGGTCGTTGGGGTCGATCAGCCACAGGCCCATCTCGCGCAGGCCCGCGGTGTCGGCCACCATCGCCCCGTCGGGCAGGGGGATTAGCAGGCCGCCGACCGTCGTGTGCCGCCCCTTGCCCTGCGCCTCGCTGATCTGCCCCACCTTCAGGTCTAGCCCCGGGTAGAGCGCGTTGAGCAGGCTCGACTTGCCCACGCCCGACGGGCCGACCAGCACCGACTCCTTGCCCGCGAGCGCCCCCTTCAGCTCGTCCAGCCCCTCGCCCGTCTCGACGCTGGTGTAGTGCACCGGGTAGCCCACGTCCTCGTACATGCCGAAGACGGCGCGCGCCTGCTCGATGCCGGTCAGGTCGATCTTGTTCACCACGATGCGGGCCGCCAGGTCGTTGGTCTCGACCACCACCAGGAAGCGGTCGAGCATGGCCAGGTGGGGCTCGGGCAGGGCCGCGGCGAACACCACGAGCACCTGGTCGATGTTGGCGATCAGTACCTGCCGCTTGTTCGCGCTGCCGGCGGCCCGGCGGGCGAACTGGCTCTTGCGCGGCTCCACCTCCGTCAGCGCGTACTGGGCCCCGACCGGCTCCACCCGCACGATGTCGCCCACGGCGGGCGGGTCGGCCGTGAACAGGCGGCCCCGGATGGCCGGCTGCACAGTGCTGCCGTCCTCCAGTTGCACGGTGGCGACGTCGGAGTAGAGCCGCACGATCCTGCCCGTCCGCGGGCCTGCGCGCTTGCCCTTCCTCTCGCCTGCCGGTCTGCCGCGTGCGTTGCTCATTCGCCTCGCTTGTGGTGGTCTGCTCGTGCCGGGGTGTACCGCGCATTATAGGAATGGGCAGGCCAAGCGTCAACTCGCGGCAGACTCAGCGGCTCCAGCGTCGCTCAGCCTCACTTTGTACGAGCAGTGCCGGCTGTGGAAAATGGGATTGACGGTGTAGTACTACCTATGCTATACTTGGCCTGTTTTGGCCGACCGCGCGCTGCCGACCGCGTGCACCCCTCCGGCGGCGCAGCCCGGCGATCGACGCAGCAGACCCAGGAGTACGCCTACCACCGTCACGCACACGACTATGCCAACGCCACCCCGCGCCGAACAACACTCCTACGGCACCAGACAGAAGCAGGCGAAACCCGCCCTATACAGGCGGGGCACTTCGCGCGCCCTCTGACCGCACCCGTAACTGAGGCTCGCGCACCACACGGAGGTACAACGATGTACAAGCGTCGCGGCGGTATTGCACTCATTGTCCTTTGTGCAGCCCTCACTTTCGCAGCTGCCTCACCGCCGCAGGGCCTTCCACGGCCGCCGGAGCGCGTCCTGGCGGCAGCCGCAGCTCCCGCGCCGCCCATCTCGGGCCTGAAGGCGATACCCGGCGATTACCCCAGCATCACCGCCGCAGCCGCCGACCTGCTGGCGAACGGCGTGGATGGGGCAGTCGTGCTGGAGCTGCAGCCGGGCTATGTGAGCACCGTCGAGACCTTCCCCATCGTGTTCGGCCCGGTGGCAGGGACCGGCCCTATCAACACGATCACCCTTCGCCCCGCTGCCGCCGCGACCGGGCGCGCCATCGCGGGGTCGAACGCGGGGCCGACGATCAGGCTAGACGGCGCAGCGCACGTCATCATCGACGGGCGGCCGGGCGGGGCCGGGACGGCACGCGAGCTTACCGTCAGCAACAGCAATACGGCAGGCTCTGCCCTGCACCTGGTGAACGACTCGCACGACAACGCCGTGCGCTATGCGATCCTGAGGAGTGTGAACTCGTCGAGTAGCGCGGGAACAGTCGTGTTCGGCGCGAGCGCGGGCGGCGCGGGCAACGACGACAACCTGATCGAGTACAGCGACATCACGGACGGCGCGACGACGCCTGCCAACGCGGTGTACTCCGCGGGGTCGCCGGGCGAACAAAGCAATAGCGGCAACACGCTGTCGGGCAACTACATCTACAACTTCTTCCACCCGGCGAACGACAGCGCGGGCGTGCGGCTAGACGCGGGCAACACGGCTTGGACCATCACCGGCAACCACTTCTACCAGACCATAGCGCGAACTGTCACCGCCGGTGTGCGCGTCCGCGGGATATTAGTTACCGATCCATCGAGCGGCGGCTTCGCCATCAGCAGCAATTACATCGGGGGTACATTGCCCAGCGCAGGCGGAGCCAGGTGGACGGTCGGGGGAACGGGGCCGAGCCGATTTGAGGGGATCAGCTTGCTCGTGGGGTCCGATGCGCCGTCCAGCGTGCAGGGCAACACCGTGGCGCACTTCGACTGGAGCACCACAAGCAGCGCCTCCGCGCTCCCGGGCGTGTGGACGGGCATCCATATCGCCGGTGGAAGCGTTGACGTTGGAACCGTAACGGGCAACACAGTGGGATCACCAACCGTGGTCGAGTCGATACGTGTGAGCACGACGGCGTCCGGCGCGGTGACCTACGGCATCGGCTCGGCGGGCATCGGAGAAGTGAACATTGCCAAAAACAGGGTCGGCAGCTTCCGGACGAACGGCAGCAGCTCGGTGTCGCACTCGCTGGTGGGCATACAGGCGCAAGCGGCGGTCAGCACCGTTGTAACCAACACGGTTGGCAGCGCGACCATGGTCAACAGCCTCATTGCTTATGCGCAGTCGTCATCATCAGTGGGACAGTACCTCACCGGCATCCACAGCGCCTCGGCGAGTGCGGTCATCTCGGGCAACCTGGTGGCGAACGCGCAGAACAGGTACTCGGGAACCGCGGCGCAGGGGCAGATAGTTGGCATCGCGGCCCTCGATGGAACTAACGTTATTCAGGGCAACGTGGTCCGCGATTTGACTACGGCCAGCGGGAACACGGGTAACGGTGCCGATGCGTCGGTCATTGGTGTTCGGTTGTCGTCCACGATCGAAGGGCAATCGGTCACAAGCAACACGGTGCACAGCGCAGCTGGAGTTCCGGCGTCCAGTAGGGCTATACAGGTTAACGGTATCGTTTTCGATGGGCCGTCGGTGGGGAGTAACCTGATTGCCGGTAATTTCGTGCACAGCCTATCGCCCGACACGGTGGCATCGGTCCCCAACCCGGGCGGCGCGCTAAATGGAATCCTCGCGCTCAGCGGCGCGGCTGTCTACGCGAACAATATGGTACGCGTGGGCCTTAACGCGGCTGGCGGCTCTCTGAACGGGAACCCATCAATTGCGGCCATTCGCGACTCGTCAGGTTCAGCGAACTACTTCTACCACAACAGCCTGTACGTAGGCGGCACGCATAACACCGGAAGCGCCGGAAGCTATGCATTCCTGCGAACAGGGATAGGACCGACCACCCTCCATAACAACCTCATCGTGAATGCGCGCTCTCCTGGCGCGACCGGCTCGGCCCACTACGGACTGGTCGTAAACGACCTTGCGGGCCTGACATCTGACTTCAACGGCTATCACGTAGTCGGCCCCTACCTCGCAGGAGTGGGCACGTCCACGCTTACGACTTATGCCAACCTTGCTGCATGGCGCTACGCAAGCGGTATGGATCTCCATAGCTTCAGCGGCAATCCCAATTACGCCAACGCGACGGGCGCCGCGGGCTTCGTGAACCTTCACCTGAACAGCCCGACGCCCGCCGAGTCCGCGGGGGTGCTGCTTCCCTCCGTGGCGGGTGATTACGACGGGCAGGACCGCGACTCGCTGACGCCCGTGGACGTCGGCGCTGACGCCAACAACTTCACCGCCAACGACCTGAGCGTGCCTGTCATCACCTACGATGCGCTGCATGACAGCGACCTACTGACCACGCGCACATTCACCGCCACGATTACCGACCTGTCAGGCGTGCCCACTACGGGCACCTACGTGCCGAGGGTGTATTACCGCAAGAACGGAGGCCCCTGGGCTTCGCAGCCCGGTACTCTCCAGGACGAAGGACGTGAGGGCGGAAGCGGCACGAACGGTGTCTGGACCCTGCCGATTGACCCTGCCAGCGTAGGCGGGGTTGCCGAGGGCGACGTTGTGCAGTACTTCGTGGTGGCGCAGGACGTTGCCCCGACACCTAACGTCGGCGCGCACCCGGGCAGCGTGGTTGGCACCAACGTGCTCAACCTCACCCAGTACCCCGGCCAGCTGTTCTCTTACACCGTGCTCGGTCCGCCGACAGCCACACCAAGCCCAACCGTCACCGCGACGCCCACATCCACGAGCACTCCAAGCCCCAGTGCGACGAGCACGACTACACCCAGCCCGTCGCAGACGCCCGCGGCAACCACAACGCCAAGCCCTACGTCCTCGCCGACGGCTACCGCCACGCCGTTTTCGACAGCGACCCCTACGCCGTCTGAGACAGCCTCGCCCACGGCAACGGCAAGCGCCACGCCATCCCACAGTGCGACGCCAACCGAGACGATTACGCCGTCGGTCACGCCCACCGCTACTCCGACCATCACGCCGACGGCATCGAGCACGGCGAGCGCGACTCCCACTTCCACCGCGACCGCAACTGCGACCACTACACCGACAAACACGTCGACGCAGACCCCGACGGCCACCTACACACCAACCGAGACGCCCGCACCAACATCAACCGCCACACCTACCCGTACCGCTACGTCCAGCGCGACCCCTACGGTGACCAGCACCGCAACCCCCCGCGCGACTTCAACGCCAAGTCCGACAAACTCGCCGAGCAGTACAGCCACTCTAACGGCAACTCCTTCAGCAACGCCGAGCCACACCAGAACGGGCACGCCCACACCGACGGCCACCCGGACGGCTACGCCCACGAGCACACCTAGCGCCACCGGTACGCCGACGCGAACAATCACCGCTACCGCTACGCTGACTCGCACGCCGAGCCTGACTCCAACCCGGACGACGACCTCAACCCCTACCCGCACGAGCACACCGAGCCATACAAGCACGGGTACACCCACACCGACCGCCACCATGACGGCCACTCGGACAAGCACGGCAAGCGCGAAGCCGTCTGCGACCGCAACGCCCACTTTCACGACCCAACCCACGTCAACGACCACGGCGACAGCCACGGCGACACCCACGGCGACACCCACGAGCACGCCCACGATCACGCCTACGATCACGCCGACGGAGCCGCCCACCGCCACCGTGACGCACACGCCGACGGCCACACCTACCGCCTGTGTGCTCGACTTCGTTGACGTGTCGCCCGCCGACTGGTTCTACCCTTACGTGCGGTATATGTTCTGCGAGGGGATCGTTTCGGGCTATGCGGACGGCACCTTCCGGCCAAACGCGAGCACCACGCGCGGCCAGGTGTCGAAGATCGTCACGCTGGCGTTCAACTTCCCCATCGACACCACCGGCGGGCCGCACTTTACCGATGTGCCCGAAGGCTCGCCGTTCTACCCGTACGTCGAAACACTGTTCAATCTCGAGGTGATCAGCGGCTACCCTGACGGCACGTTCGGGCCGAACAACCTCATCACGCGAGGGCAGATCGCAAAGGTGGTCGTGCTCGCCGCAGCAGCGGGCGACCCGCCCAACTGGCAGATCACGCCGCCGCCCACCGCGACGTTCGAGGACGTGCCCGCCGGCTCTACCTTCTTCGCCTACGTAGAAGTCGCAGCATCCCACGCCGTGCTGCAGGGCTACCCGTGCGGCGTGCCCCCGGCCGGGCCGTGCGGGTCGGGCAGCAAGCCCTACTTCCTCCCGTACGCTCAGGCTACGCGCGCGCAAATCAGCAAGGTGGTCTACCTTGCGGTGACGTACGAGCCGCAGGCCCTGCGAGATTGATGCGTAATGCGTGATGCGTGAACTGGCCTGAGCACCTCGGCTTAGTCGGCACTACTCGGTCTCGATATGCTCACGCGTCACGCGTCATCCATCACTCATGGTTGCGCGATTTGCGGCGGTTCTCGTACAATAGACTTCGCGCTCCCACCGCCGGGGGCCGCGAACAAAACTGACATGGACAACACAAGGGGCGAGCCGCAGCACTGACCGCCCCACTGCATGACGAACAAGGGGGTTATAAATGCAGGAACTTGCCGCCGATACCGCGTTCCAGGTCGACCTGGCCGTCAGCGAGGACAGGCACAACCTGGGCACCGCGGCCCTGTACGAACACGCCGTGCGCAACAGCGAGGGGATGCTCGCCGCCGGGGGGCCGCTCGTCGTGTCCACCGGGCAGTACACCGGCCGCTCGCCCAAGGACAAGTTCGTGGTCGAGGAGCCTACCTCCAGGGACAAGGTGTGGTGGGGCGCGGTCAACCAGCCGCTCAGCGAGGACCACTTCAACAGCCTGCGCGACCGGCTGCTCGGCTACCTGAAGGACCGCCCGCTGTTCGTGCAGGACGTGTTCGTCGGCGCCGACCCGCAGTACCGCCTGTCGGTGCGCGTATTCACCGAGACCGCCTGGGCCAACCTGTTCGCCCGCAACCTCTTCATCCGCCCCACGCCCGAAGAGCGCGCCGTCTTCCAGCCCGATTTCACGGTGATTGACGCCCCCTCCTTCCACGCCAACCCCGCCGACGAAGGCACCCGCACCGAGACCTTCATCGCGCTCAACCTGGACCAGCGCCTCGCCCTCATCGGCGGCACCCAGTACGCCGGCGAGATCAAGAAGTCGATGTTCACCGTTATGAACTACCTGCTGCCCATGCGCGGGGTCATGCCGATGCACTGCTCGGCCAACATCGGCCCCGGCGGCGATACCGCCCTCTTCTTCGGGCTGTCGGGCACAGGCAAGACCACCCTCTCGGCCGACCCGGGCCGCACCCTGATCGGGGACGACGAGCACGGCTGGTCGGAGCGCGGCGTGTTCAACTTCGAGGGCGGCTGCTACGCCAAGGTGATCAAGCTGTCCGAGAAGGCAGAGCCCGACATCTGGCGCGCCTCCCACTCGTTCGGCACCGTGCTGGAGAACGTGGTGGTCGACCCCGTGACGCGAGAGCTTGACCTGGACAGCGCCGAGCGCACCGAGAACACCCGCTCGGCCTACCCCATCTACTTCATCTCCAACGCCTCGCACACCGGCATGGGCGGCCACCCGAAGAACGTCATGATGCTCACCGCCGACGCGTTCGGCGTGATGCCCCCCATAGCCAAGCTCACGCCCGAGCAGGCCATGTACTACTTCCTCTCGGGCTACACCGCCAAGCTCGCCGGCACCGAGCGCGGCGTGACCGAGCCCGAGCCCAACTTCTCGGCCTGCTTCGGCTCGCCCTTCCTGCCCCTCCCGCCCATGACCTACGCCCGCATGCTCGGCGAGAAGATCTGGGAGCACGGCTCCGACGTGTGGCTCGTGAACACCGGCTGGACCGGCGGCCCCTACGGCGTGGGCAAGCGTATGTCCATCGCCTACACCCGCGCAATGGTGAAAGCAGCCCTCGACGGCTCCCTGGCCCGCGTCGAGACCCGGCCCGACCCCATCTTCGGCATCCACGTGCCCACCTCGTGCCCCGGCGTGCCCGACGAGGTGCTGTGGCCGCGCAACACCTGGGCCGATAAAGACGCCTACGACGAGGCCGCCCGCAACCTCGCCCGCCGCTTCAACGACAACTTCGGCAAGTTCAACGACCAGGTAACGGCCGAGGTACGCAGCGCCGGTCCGAAGGTCGACTAGGCAGGCCGCACCGCCGCGCATCGAGGGGACGGCTCGGGCCGTCCCTTCGGCATTTCCCCGCCCCGCCGCCCAACTAACATTCGACAAACATCTATGTCGTATACTGGGCCAGGCCGCCGTTCAGCGCCGCCGGCGGACCATATGCGCACGCGAGGCACACGGCCTATGAGGACGGTAGTCGAGCCATTCGGCAGAGAGCACCTGGAAGCGGCGTCCGAGGTCTTCGCCGCCCGGCACGCGGGCGACCGCGGCCGCTGGCCCTATCTGCCCGCCGAGTACGAGATGGGCAGCCAGGTCTGCCTGGCGCTGGCCGACCTGCTGGAGCAGGAAGGCTCCCGGGGCGTGGCGGCCCTGCGCGGCGGCGTGGTCGTGGGCTACGTCCTCGGCAAGGCCATGTTCCCCGCTACCGCCTCCCCCGCCGCCTCGGTCTGGCGCCCTCGCTCGGCCGCCGTCGCCTACCACGGCCACGCAGCCCACGCCGGCGGCGCCTACGACATCTACCGCGAGATGTACGCTGCCCTCACCGAGCAGTGGTTGTCGCAGGGCCTGTTCGCCCACTACGCCAGCGTCAACTCGTGCGACGCCGCCACT
>DASTEB010000032.1:0-10086 GCA_035710025.1 Chloroflexia bacterium | reverse complement strand
GTGGATGGCGTCCGTCGTGCTGTTCATCGCTATGATGGCGCTTACGCTGTTCTATCCGCTGCTGCTCGTCATGCTGGGCGGCAATCCCGACTGGGGGCCGCTATGGAGCGGCTACATAGGCGTGCTGCTGCTCGGCATGTCGTTCCTCTCGGTGGGCCTGTTCGCCTCGGCGCTCACGTCGAACCAGATGGTGGCCGCGGTGATCGCGTTCGTTATTCTGCTGTTGCTCTTCATCATCGGCCAGGTGGCAGGTAACGTCGCCGCAGGCGTGGGCGATTTCCTCGCAAGGCTCTCCTTGAGCGACCGCTACGATGCCTTCACCCGGGGCATCGTCGACCTGAAAGACGTGGTGTTCTACCTGACGTTCACGGCCGTCATGCTCTTCATCACCGTGCAGGTTTTGGAAGGAAGGAGGTACCGGGCATGAGCATGAGGCTCAACAACAGACGTGCGATGGTTTCGGCCATCGCGGGCTTCGTTGCGCTCGGTCTGTTTCTTATCGCCCTGATCTACTGGGCGATCAGCACTCCGCCGTTCAACTTCAACATCGGCCAGTGGGACGTTACCCTCCGTGTGCTCATGGTGGGAGCGATCATCGCGTTCAGCGTATTCCTCATCGCGGCGCCCGAGTCAGTCGGCGCGGCGGTGGGCAAGCGCAGCACCAGGTTGACTGCGAATGCCTTCGTGGCATCTCTAGTCGCGATCGGTATCGCTATCGCCATCAACGTGCTGTTCGAGACGGTCCCGGCGGCCCGCGCCGACTTCACGGCCAACCAGGATTTCTCGCTCTCAGACCAGACGCTGAGCGTGCTGCGCGAGGTTGATGCGCAGAACAAGCCGGTCAAGGCGACCGCATTCTACAGTGCTCGCGCGGCGACCGGAATCAATCCGCAAACGATGGAGGACTTGCTTAAAGAGTACTCCGCACGCAGCAGCGCAATCGACTATGAGATCGTCGACCCAATCAGCAACCCGGCTCTGGCGCGCGAGCTGGGCGTGAACAGGATCGGCACGATCGTGTTCGACAACGGCGAGAAACGCGAGTACGCGAACGCTGTAAGCGAGGCCGACTTCACAAGCGCGCTCGCCCGGCTGCTTCAAGAGCAGGTGCGTACCGTCGCGTTCCTTACAGGCCACGGCGAGCGCGCCTTCGAGAGCTTCGAGCAGAACGGTTATCAGGAGATAACCGCGGCCCTGGAACGCGAGAATTACCGTGTCGTGTCGTGGAATCTCGTCATCTCGCCCACGCTTACCGTAAGCGATGCTACGGTGCTGGTGATCGCCGACCCGCGCCAGCCCATTGGCGCGCAGGACATGCAGCGAATCCAATCATACCTGGACGGCGGGGGGCGGGGCATGCTCTTGCTCGACCCGCAGATGCCTGCCGAGGCGCTCAAACCTCTGGCCGACCTACTGGCGCGCTACGGCGTGCAGGCCGTCCAGGGCGCGGTGGTCGACCGCAAGAGCGCCAGCGCGACCGACCCGACGCTGGTGGTGGTAGACGATTACCCCACGCGTGAAATAACCGAAGATCTTCAGCGTGAGCCGCGTCAGGTGACGTTGTTCCCGCTGTCGATGGGCTTCAAGCCGCCCACGTCCACGGTCGGCGGACTGGAGACGCTTCCCCTTATTCTGTCGTCGCCCACGGTCGAGGACAGTTGGCTGGAGACAGACCTCCAGTCGCAGCAGGTGACGTACAACGAAGGCTCCGACCTTCCCGGACCCGTGAGCATGGCTATCCAGCTCGCGGCGCCGTCGGCCAGCGCCACCCAGACCGACACTACGACCCTGCCGAAGACGCGCATAGTAGCCTTCGGAGATTCCGATTTCGCCGCCAACGTTTTTGTGCAGCAGGTGCCGGCGAATGTCGACCTGTTCGCGAACTCCGTAGCCTGGCTCGCTGGGGCGAATGAGCTGGTGTCCATCAGAGCCAAAGAGGCCACGGCACCGCGCTACATCACGCTCGATACAGGGCAGAAGAACCTGATCTTCATGAGCACCGTGCTTGCCCTTCCGGTGCTCGTGCTCATCGTCGGAGCATTCAACTGGTGGAGGAGACGCTGACAATGGAGCGCTATCGCACAACGCTCATCCTTGCCGCTGTTCTGCTCGTTCTGGTGGGTGCAATCTTCTTCATGTCGGGCCGCAACCCGGGCGCGTCGGGCACGCCCACAACCACGCCTACCCAGTACGTGTGGGAAGAGACCAACCCCGCGGTCGGCCTGACGGTCGTAAGCGATACCGGGCGAATCGTGCTGGAGAAGGACACAACGCTCGGTAGCTGGCGGATTGTCGAGCCGGTGCAGGAACCGGCGGACTTCTTTGCCGTCAGCGGCATAGCCGACTCGATGCAGAAATTGACTGCCATGTACACGCTGTCGGAGACTACGGAAGTCGAGCAGTTCGGCCTGAACGAGCCGATGACGGTGACGCTGGAGTTTTCGGGCACCACCGTCACCGAGCGCACGCTGCTGATCGGCGATCCGGTGACCGACCTGTCCGGGTACTACGTCAAGACGCCCGACTCCAACCAGATCTACGTGATCGGCAACACGCTGGTAGAACCAATGCGCGGCTGGCTGACCACCCCGCCGGTGATGCAGCCCACGGCGACTCTTGCGCCGCCGCTTACCGTCGTGCCGCCCGCAACGCCGACTACGCCGGGGTCGCCAGAGACTTCCGGGTCACCCGCGGCAACGCCCGATTCCGGTATAACGCCCACGGTCGTCATCACCGCCACTACCGAGATCACAACCACGTCGCCCGGCGCGGCGAACCCGACCACCCCAGGGGCCGCAACACCTACCCCATAACCTTCATAACTCAACGAAGGGGATGCGCCGTTAGGGCATCCCCTTCGCATTGCCGCCATAGCTAAGCTTTGTAGCGGTCGAACAGGTGGCTGAAGCGGCCAGGGATCCGGCCCGAGATCAGCGTTCCGGCTTCGACGTGCTCTTCACGTTCGATTACGCCGCGTTCGTGCAGCAGCGACACTAGTTCGCTGTCTTCATAGGGGATCAAGACGTGCACGTGCTTGTATTCGGCCTTCAGCCTTTCCTGCACGGTCTTCAGCAGCTCGTCCATGCCCCAGCCCAGCTGAGCCGAGATTGGTACGAAGTCGGAGGTCAGGCCCATGTCTGCCCTGATCTGTTCGCTGATGTTATCGCCATCGACGGCGGATATTCCATCAGGGCTTGCTTCGGATGCGCCGTTACCTCCTGCAAGCTGAGGGAAGAGCCGGTCGATCTTGTTCAGCGCGACCACGCGCGGCTTTTCGCCCGCGCCAAGGTCATTGAGCACCTGGTCGACCGTCTTGGATTGCTCCTCGGCATTGGGGTGAGTCAGGTCGAGCACGTGGACCAGCACGTCCGCCTCGCGGATTTCCTCCAGTGTAGCGCGGAACGCCGCCACAAGCTGTGTGGGGAGCCGCTGGATGAAGCCTACCGTGTCGGTCAGCAGCGCGTGCTGGCCGTCGGGTAAGCCAATCAGCCGGGTGGTCGGGTCGAGCGTGGCGAACAGCACGTTCTGCACTAGCACGTCGGCATCGGAAAGAGCGTTCAGGAGCGTCGATTTGCCCGCGTTTGTGTAGCCCACCAGGGCGACGATAGGCACTCCCTCACGGCGCCGCTTCTGCCGGTAGCGCTCGCGGTGCTCATGTACTTCGACAAGCTCGTTCTTGAGTTTGGTGATGCGCTCCTGGGCGCGGCGGCGGTCGACTTCAAGCTGAGTCTCGCCGGGTCCGCGCAGGCCCACGCCGCCGACCGCCTGCCTTGAAAGGTGGGTCCACATCCTCGTCAGGCGGGGCAGCCGGTACTCAAGCTGCGCAAGCTCGACCTGCAGGCGGCCTTCGCGGGTCTGCGCGTGGCGCGCGAATATGTCCAGGATGATGCCGGTGCGGTCGAGTACTTTGGTGCCGAATGCGTCCTCCAGGTTGCGCTGCTGGCCTGGCGTAAGCTCTTCGTCGAACAGAAGGAGGTCCGCCTGCTGCTCGTCGCGAGCCGCTTTGATCTCTTCCAGCTTGCCCTTGCCAACCAGCGTCGCGGGGTTGGGGTCGCTCAGCTTCTGTGTGACTCGCCCCACTACCTCTACTCCGGCGGTGGCGGCAAGTTGTTCAAGCTCGTCCAGCGAGTCGCTCGTGCTCCAAAGAGGCTTTCCGAACTCGACGCCGACGAGCACGGCCCGCTCGACGGGCCGCTCCGTTTCATATGTCTTGGTTGCTATGGTCTTTGCCTTTCTCTTGGACGGCCGGTGGCTATGTCGCCGCGACCGTCGTTGTCATTTCCTGTTCCTTGAACTTCTTGAGCCGCACGAGTGCCGCGTCGATCTGCTCGTCGGGCACCGTGAGCGAGAGTCGCACGTACCCGTCGCCCTGCGCGCCGTAGCTTGTACCGGGCGTAACCGATACGCCCGTCTTCATGAGCAGCGAATCAGCGAACCCCTTCGCGTCGTAGCCCGGCGGCACCTTCGCCCACAGATAGAGGCTCGCCTTCGGCACCTCCAGGGTCATGCCCAGATCGCGCAGGGCCGGAACGATCTTGTCGCGCCGCGAACGGTAGATTTCGTTGCGGGCCGGAATCCAGCTCTGGTCTTCGGTCAGAGCCGTGATGGCCATGTCCTGAATTGCCCCGTACACGCCCGAGTCGATGTTGCTCTTGATACGGCTCAGCACGCCTATGACCGCTGCGCTGCCCACCACCATGCCGATGCGGTGCCCTGCCATGGAGAAGGTCTTGCTCAACGAGTTGAACTCGACGGCCACGTCCTTCGCGCCCGGCACCTCGAGAATCGACGGCGGGCGGTAGCCGTCGTAGGCCACCTCGCTGTACGGGTTGTCGTGCGCGATCACAACGTCGTTACGATGCGCCCAGGCCACGACCTTCTCGAAGAACTCCATGGGTGCGGCCGCGCCCGTCGGGTTGTTGGGGTAGTTGAGCCACATGACCTTGATGCCGTTGCTCGTGGGCAGGCTGTCGAGGTCCGGAAGCCAGCCGTTCTCGGCAGTCATCGGCATGGGCACCGGCACGCCGTCGGCCATGATGGTGCCGTACTTGTACACGGGGTATGCCGGATCGGGCACGAGCACGCCGTCGCCGGGGTCGGCAAAGGCCAGCGCGATATTTGCGATGCCCTCCTTGGACCCGATCAGCGGAAGGACCTCGGTGTCAGGCTCGAGATGCACCCCGAAGCGCCGCTCGTACCAGTCGGCGATGGCCCGGCGCAGCGCGGGCTTGCCGAAATAGTCGGGGTAGCGCGAGTTCTGCGGCTTCGCGGCGGCCGCGCACAACGCCTCGGTGAGGTACTCGGGCGTGGGAACGTCGGGGTCGCCCATGCCGAAGTTGATGACCTCGACGCCCGATGCCCTGAGGTCGGCGATGCGCTTCGCCATCCCGGCGAATACGTATGCGGGTAAGTTCTCCACGCGCTTGGCGAATCTCATCACGAGCACTCCTCATTGACAAAGGTACGGGCGCTGCCGGCCACAGCCACAATTATACCCCACCGGAAGGGCGCTTTGCAGCGTTGTACCATGCCTCCACAGTCGACAAGACGGCTTGTGTGGGCACCCGCTGCGTGGTGTCGAAACGCACGGCGTCCGACATGCGCCTGAACCAGTTTTGCTGGTGGCGCACGAAGGCGTGGGTGTCCCACTTGATGCGCTGCACGGCTTCGGCCAGGGTTGCGCGCCCGCGCAAGTAGTCGCCGATCTGGCGGTAACCCAGCCCGCTGATCGAGGGCAGCTCGAGCGAGAAACCGCGCTCGACAAGGCTGCGCACCTCTTCCACAAGCCCTCGCTCAATCTGGCTGTCCACGCGCCGGTCGATGCGCTCGTAAAGTTCCGGGCGCTCGCACTCAAGTGCGATGGTCAGGATGTCATAATCGGGCGCAACCCTCGTCTGCTGCTCGCTAATTGGACGGCCGGTAAGCTCGATAACCTCGAGCGCGCGAATGATGCGGCGCGTATTCGTGGGCAGGATGCGCCCGGCTGCAACCGGGTCAAGCCG
This sequence comes from Chloroflexia bacterium, assembly GCA_035710025.1. Classification (GTDB taxonomy): domain Bacteria; phylum Chloroflexota; class Chloroflexia; order QHBQ01; family JADMIH01; genus JADMIH01. The sequence continues at coordinate 4,084 of DASTEB010000032.1, read as the reverse complement.
CGAGAGCCGCTCGTGAAGGGCACGGGCGCCGTGCTCCCGGGCCTCGGCTTCAAGACGAGCGCGAAGCGCCGGGTCCGGTTCGACGCGAGGCATACTCCAGCCCTCGAGCACTGCTTTGACGTACAGGGGCGTGCCCCCCGCGACCACGGGGAGGCGGCCTCGGGCTTGCACTTCGCTGATTACCGCGGTAGCCCCGTCCTGGTACATCGCCAGCGTGTAGCTCTCGTCGGGGTACACCAGGTCGATCATGTGGTGCGGCACACGCGCACGATCGGCGGGAGACGGCTTGTCGGTGCCGATGTCCATCAGGCGGTAGACCTGGCGCGAGTCGGCGGTGACGACCTCACCGCCGAACGCCTCACACACGACGATAGCGAGCGCGCTCTTGCCTACGGCCGTTGGCCCCACAATTGCCAGTAGAGGAGGGCGCGCCACGGGAACTTGCATGGCGCCATTATAAGTGCTCGAACAGGAGGCTGTCTTGTTCACGGGCACAAGGTCTGCTACAATTCAGGCTGGCTAGGAAACGAGGAGAAACTACAGAAAATGAATCTCATTGGCAACGTATTGAAGGCCGTTGTCGCGGTGGCAATGATTGCCGCGGTGGTCGTAGCGGGCGTGTACATCTATCGGGCGACCGAGCCGCTGGCCTCCATAGGGACGAGGGACACGCCGGCCGAGCCGGTCATGTTCACCATTAAGCCCGGCGAGACGGTAAGCGAAGTGGCCGACAACCTGGAGAAGGCAGGGCTAATCGACTCGGCTCTCATTTTCCGCGCACGGCTCAAGCTGCTCGATGTCGAGGGGCAGCTTCAGGCCGGCACATTCCAGGTGACTCCCGGTACGGACTTGGACGCTCTGATCCGCCTGCTGACGACGCCAATCGTCGAGCGCGGCATCCGCTTCACGGTCATTGAGGGTATGCGCGCCGAGGAGATGGGCGAGAAGCTTGGGGCGGAGGGGGTTGTGAGCCCCACCGAATTCATCCGTCTGACAACCACGCCAGAGGGCGCGGCCCAGTACTCCAACGACTTCCTCGCTGCATCGGGCAAGCCCGCCGACAGGGGTCTGGAGGGCTTCCTGTTCCCCGACACCTACGAAGTCAAGCAGTCGGGAAGCGACAACTCCGACGCGGTCATCAAGATAATGCTCGAAACGATGGAGGAACGGTTCACGCCCGAGATGCGGGAAGAGATCGCCAAGCGACAAATTGATGGCCGGCCCGCCACGGTGTATGAAGCCCTGATTATCGCCTCGATCGTTCAGCGCGAAGGCGTCGTGAAAGAAGAGCTTGCCGATATCGCGGCGGTGTTCTGGAACCGCGTGGACCGCGGCATGCTGCTCAACGCCGACCCAACGACGCAGTACGCGCTGGGCAAGCCCGGCGACTGGTGGCCCCAACTCAACCTCGACCCCAACACCGTGGACCACCCGTACAACACCTACAAGATCGTCGGGATGCCGCCCGGACCAATCGCCAACCCGGGCCTGGACGCGCTGCGCGCCACGGTGTACCCGTCGCAGAACAACTACCTGTACTTCGTCGCCAAGAACGATGGGTCAAACGCCCACGTCTTCGCCGAGACGCTGGAGGAACACGAGCGCAATCGCGTGCTGTACGGCAACCGGTAGGTGCCCTGCGTGGTAAGTTCGAAGCAAACAATAATCCCCGCCGCGGCGGGGATTATTGTTCGAGGAGGGGAGGGAAGTTATCAGGTTTGGTGCCGGGCGCTACCGGTTGGCAGGGCGCGCAGCCAGCGTCAGGGTTACTTCCTGCTCGCTATCCGAACCGGGAAGTAGTATCGTTAGCTTGACTGTGTCGCCCACCTTGTGCTTGAGCAGCTGCTCGATGAGCGAGTTGTCCTCGTTCAGATCCACGCCGTCGAAGCGCGTAATGATTGTCTGTTCGACGATGCCTGCCTGTGCAGCCGGGCTGCCCGGCTCAACTCCGGTCACGACGATGCCCGAGTCGCGGCGTAGGTCGTAGTACGCGGCCACTTGCGGCGTGATCATCTGGTACGAGATACCGACAAAGGGGCGCTCCACCGCGCCGTTCTCGATGATCTGGCGGCTGATTTCGCGCGCGGTGTTGCTGGGGATCGCGAAGCCTAGCCCCTCGGCAGTATCGCCGGTGAAGCCGCTGCCGCGCACGACGGCAACGTTGATACCTACCACCTTGCCCGACATGTCCAGCAGAGGACCGCCCGAATTGCCGTGGTTGATCGCCGCGTCGGTCTGAATGAGGTTCTGCAACGCCGTCGAGCCGGAGTCGTCCAGGTCGCGGTGAAGCGCGCTCACCACGCCGACGGTGACGGTGTTCTGGAAGTCGCCGAGCGCAGAACCGATGGCAACGACCGGCTGGCCAGGCTCCAGCGCATCGCTGTCCCCGAATTCGGCCGCGTCGGGAACGTCCGCGTCGACCTTGACCACGGCGAGATCGGTGAACGGGTCTGTGCCTACCAGGGTGGCGGGCGCCTTCGAGCCGTCTGAGAAGATAATCTCAAGGGTGCGCTGGCCCTCCACTACGTGGTAGTTGGTCACTATGTAGCCCCGGTTGTCGATAATCACGCCCGAACCGGTTGCCTGTGGGCTGCCGCCAAAGCCGCGCTGCGTCGCGAGCCGGTTCACCACTGTGACGACCGCGGGGCCGGTCTCGCGCACCGCCGAGCGGGCGTCGAGCACTCCGGTGGTCTGCGCGGCCTGCTGCTGCGCGGCGGTATTCTGCGCCGGTTGCGCCGTTCCGGTGCCTGCCACCGCCAGATCGGGAGTAGCATTTGCCTGTCTCACCGCGGCGACTACCTGCGTAAATACCGGGGCGAGGCTGTTGCCCACGGCAATTGTGAGCGTTCCGAGCGCCAAAAGCGCGACCAGCAGCACCGACGCTACGGCGATACGCGCTCTGTTGCCAAGTGTGCCCTTCTCCATGCGAATACACCAACCTTCTGTCATGAGTCAGGCCTCCCCTTTGAAGCCTGGCGTGGGCCTTCTTCCGGGTGGCGCGCCCTCACAGACACAGCCAACCTTTCCGACGGATCCACGACCGGGGAGGCCCGTTTGCAAGCGGATCTGCGAGAGCGCACAATACGACGACCGCGGCTAGGTCCCATTCCCTAATTGTCTGTGTTCGCTACCAGTGCCCTTACTGGTTAGTGCGCTCCCGCGATGGTCTCATTATGACCGCCGCTGGTTAAATTTACCTTAGAGCAATATTAGAGTTACATTAGAACTGCCGGCGAAGGGCAACGCGAAAGGAGGCGGCTCAGGCCGCCTCCCGTCAGTCTGCGTGTTTCTCAGATACCGATGACCCTAGCCGTTGACGTTGATGTTGGTCGGCTCGTCGGGAACGGCGGTGGGTACGTTGACGCTGGTGGTGCCCTCGGTGGTCTCAGCCACGTTGACGTTCACGTTCTTGGGCGGAGTGGTGGTCGCTTGCTTGGTGGTGCTGGTGGTCGTGGTGGTAGTCTGCTCGACCGGCGTTACGACGGGCTCGGTCGAGGCGGTCGTTGTGGTGCGCTCGACGCGTGTGATCTTCTCTGCCATGTCGCATCTCCTTTCATGCATATGCGTTGCGCGGCTCGCGAACGCCGCACCTGTTCTACTGGCATACTGCGTGCCAACGGCCGTTTAGCGGCGCACGTTGGGCACGTCCGACGTGTCAAGCGGCACGTCGGTGCGCGTCTCGCTGGGCAAGGGAACTGCGGAATACCGCTCCTTGAATACGGCGGCGGCAGGCTTGAAAGTGCCGTCCTGGCGCACAAGCCCGAAGTAGCGTTCGTGGCCGGGGACGAGGTGAGTCTTGCCGCCCCAGTAGTCCCACAGCGTCCACTGCATCACGCCCGCTATGTCGTGGCCCGCCGCGTCGCGCAGCATCGACTCGTACAGGAACGACTGCGTCGGCTCGTCGAATGTGGCGTTCGGCCTCGGCTGCTCGCCGCCCAGCGCAGTAGGCCAACCCATCTCCTCGAGCAAGATCGGCTTCTCGGTCCAACCCTTGATCGCCGATACCTGCGCAGACAGTGTACCCGCGTCGTAGGTATGGAAAGAGGCGAAGTCCACGAAGTCGAGCATTCTCAATCCGCCCGGT
>DASTEB010000031.1:0-5195 GCA_035710025.1 Chloroflexia bacterium | reverse complement strand
GAGCATCGCCGCGTGGTAGATGTGCTCGCGCTTGCGGGTCAGCGCCGCCTCGACCGTCAGCGCCTGCACGTTGACGTTGGTCTGAATCAGCGCGGCCAGGTGGGGCGGAAGCGCGCGGACGCGCACCGGCTTCACCCCGTTCTTGTCCACCAGGCACGGCACTTCGACCGAGCACCCCGCGGGCAGGTTGTCTATCAGCCCATCGTTCGGCACGTTGCCGTACACCACGCGCGGCTGCCCGGTCTCCATCGAGTGTATGATTAGCGAGGCGTACTCGCCCGAGTGACGCACGCTGCTGGCGGCCGCCTTGCGTTCGGCCTCTTCCTTCCGCGCCCAGGTCTTGCGAGCTTCCTCGGCGGCCTCGGGGATCATCTTGTCCATGCGCTCCAGCCACAGCGCGCGCTGAGCCTCCTCATACCGCTCCAGCGCGGCAAGCTCTCGCCCCTCGCCGTCCAGGCTTTCAAACGCTCCGCGCATCCCTTCCCAACCGGCGATCTGCTCCTCGCACCGGTAAATGTACTCGTACAAGGGGATGTTGAACCTCTCGATCAGGTCGGGCCGGTCGCGCTTGATGAACCACGGCACGTACTCCGCGAAGTGCTCGCTCGACTCCGTCACGAAATAGCCCAGCCGCTCCAGCATCTCGTACCTGACCCGGTTCCACGCGGGCACGCGCCCCTCGGCCGCCACCTGCCGGATCCGCGGGTACAGGTCCTCGCCGTTGCGCTCGAAGCGAAGGTAGAACGCCATGTGGTTGATGCCCGCGCAGAAGTAATTGACCTCCTCCACCGGCACGCCGATGTCGCGGCAAATGGCGCGGGCCGTGCTGTATACGCTGTGGCACAGGCCCACCGTCTTGATGCGGCTCGCGCGGCTCAGCGCCCAGCCGTTGATCGCCATGGGATTGGTGTAGTTGAGGAACAGCGCGTCCGGGCAAAGCTCCTCCACATCGCGGCAAATATCGAGCAGCACTGGGATGGTGCGCAACCCGCGCATGATGCCGCCGATGCCCAGCGTGTCGGCGATGGTCTGGCGCAGTCCGTACTTCTTCGGGATCTCGAAGTCGATCACCGTGCCCGGCCTGTACCCGGCGACCTGAATCATGTTGATGGCATAGTCGGCTCCGTCGAGCGCCTGCCGTCTGTCGGTGGTCGCCTCGATGGTGGGGTTCGCGCCGAGCGACCGGGCCAGCGCCCGCGCCACCTGCTCCGACACGCGCAGCCGCTCGGGGTCGATATCGAACAGGGAAATGGTGGAGCCGGCAAGCTCGGGGAACATGAGGATGTCGCCCAGCAGGCTCTTCGCGAACACGGTGCTGCCCGCCCCGATAAAGGTAATCTTCGGCATTCTGTCACTCCTGGGGGTCGTTATCCAATTATACTATTCCGGTGCGGCACACACCCGGATTCGGTTATAATCGCGGGATAGTTTGTAAAGACCACACGCCTGCTCTCGGCGTCACGGCGCCACTCAATGCGCTACGGCACCGAATCAACCGAGACGATGAGCACCGACTCCCCCAACATAGAGGCGACCGTTACGCCCGGACCACTGTCCCTCGAGAAGCCGAAGCGCGAGCCTTTCCGCCGCCGCGCTGTCGTCTTCCTGGCCTGGACGGTTTGGGCCGTCTTCATTGCCACGGTCAGTTTCGCCCTCTTTCTCGAGGCAGCCAATAACTCGCAGGCGGCGCTCGAGCGCGTAGCCGAGTCATTCTTCGGCTATGTCTTGATGAGCCTGCTGTTCGTGACCTTCGGCGCGCTTATTGTCGCGAATCGCCCGGAGAACCTGCTTGGTTGGATGTTCTGCATCAGCAGCCTCCTGATGGCGGTCTTTCTGCTCGCACAACAATACACCGGGTACTCGCTGCTGTATGCCTCCGGCACGCTTCCGGGAACGACCCTCGCCATGTGGCTGGCGACGCAGTGGCCTACTTATCTCGCCGTCATCCTGATCGCATCGTTCGTGTTGCTGCTCTTCCCGACCGGCACGCTGCTATCTCCGCGCTGGCGGCCGGTTGCCTGGCTGGCGGGGGCCGTGAGCGTGATATATGTCGCGATTATTGCCTTCAGGCCCGCGCCGCTCGAGCTGCGGGTCGAGGGCGTGACCGCGTACAATCCGCTCGGAATCCCGGGCTCCGAAGGGCTGTTCAGCACGCTGGAGAACACAGTGCTGATTGCCCTGTATTCTCTGGTTGTGTTCGCCTCGGTTGTCTCGGTAGTCTTGAGGTTCCGGCGCGCGCAGGATGAGGAGCGCCAGCAGCTTAAGTGGTTCGCATACGCGGCGGGCTGGCTGCTGTTCACTCTTGCCGTCACGTTCGTGGGCATCTTCGTGTTGCCTCAGGGCCTGCAGTCCCCGGTACTCGAGACGATCGTCACGGTAAGCTGGGTCGTCGGTTTGTCCGGGATCCCGCTGGCGGTCGGGGTCGCCATCCTGAGGTACCGCCTGTACGACATCGACCTGATCATCAACCGCACCCTCGTATACGTGCCGCTCACCGCTATTCTCGCCGGGCTTTATGCGGCGGGTCTGGCGGTGTTCCGAGCGTTCTTCTCCCCGGGCGAAGGGCAAGAGTCGGACGCCGCGGTTGTGCTCACGACCCTCATGCTTGTAGTGGCCCTTACCCCGATCAAGAACGGCTTGCAGGACCTCGTTGACAAGTACTTCAAGGAGAACCCCCACAACGTCAAACGGCTCGATACCTTTGGCGAGCAGGTTAGCGACTACGTGCGAATGAGCGACCCCAGGCAGCTAACGCGCATGCTGCTGGACGAGATGGTCCAGGCGCTAAACGCGCGGGGCGGGGCCGCGTACCTCGAGCGGATGGGCCAGATGCAGCTCGTTCACGCGTCAGAGGGGTGGCGCGATCAGGACGCCGCGATCAACGTCCACCTGGAGAGTGACGGCCATCGGTTCGGCGAGATCAAACTGGGCGAGAAACGCAGCGGCCAGGAGTACACAGCCAAAGACAAGGAGACTCTCCAGTTGAACGCCGGTCGGGTTGCCGAAGCAATCTGGCTCGCGGAGCGCGCCAGGTGGCACCTGGAAACAGGCGAGTGGACCTCCCCCGTGCAGAGGAAACGGGCCTGACCTCAAGTCTTGCCTGTTGGCTGCGAACCACGCGCCCTCAGCACGCGCATTACTGCATCCTCCGCTTATCGGCTCCCTGCCTAACCCGTAGCCGACTGTCCGATGGCACGTCCCTTGCCGCGATCTAGCCGGGTGCTCTGGAGGCCCCGCGGACGCGCTGCGGGCAGGCCATTCCCTGCACGATTGTGCTACAATACATCGATTAACTGCAGCGCGTGTACACATAACACGATAGGCGTATTCACATCACGCATGAATACCCGAATACCTGTCCCCTCCTAGCCAGTACAAAGGAGAAATTGGATCATGGCAACAACGACCTCTGAAACCGGAAGCTCCGCACCCACGGCTCAGAAGTGGGTCTACCTGTTCCGCGAAGGCAACGCCAAACAGCGCGATTTGCTCGGCGGCAAAGGCGCGGGCCTGGCCGAGATGACCAACGCGGGCCTGCCCGTCCCTCCCGGCTTCACCATCAGCACCGAGGCTTGCCGCGCCTACTACGCCAACGGCCAGAAGTTCCCGCCCGGCATGTGGGAGCAGACCATCGAAGCCCTGCGCAATGTCGAACAAGAGACCGGCAAGCGCCTGGGCGACCCCGCCAACCCTCTGCTCGTGTCCGTCCGCTCCGGCGCCAAGTTCTCGATGCCCGGCATGATGGACACCATCCTCAACCTCGGCCTCAACCCGCAGACGCTGCAAGGCCTCATCAAGCTGACCGGCAACGACCGCTTCGGCTACGACGCCTACCGCCGGTTCATCCAGCTCTTCGGCCGCATCGTCATGGGTGTCGAAGCGGGAGTATTCGACGGCCTGCTCGACAAGATGAAGCACGAGAAGGGCGTCCAGCTCGACACCGACCTCGATGCGAACGACCTGCGCGCGCTGGTGGACCAGTTCAAAGCGGCCGTCAAGCACGAGACCGGCCAAGACTTTCCCGACGACCCCTACGAGCAGCTTCGCATGGCAATCCAGGCGGTGTTCGGCTCGTGGAACTCGCCCCGCGCTAACGCATACCGCAATGCACAGGGCATCCCGCACGACCTCGGCACCGCTGTCAACATCGTGATGATGGTGTTCGGCAACATGGGCAACGACTCGGGCACGGGCGTTGCCTTCACCCGCAACCCCTCTACCGGCGAGGGCTCGCTGTACGGCGAGTACCTGGTCAATGCCCAGGGTGAGGATGTAGTCGCGGGTATTCGCACCCCCCAGAAGATAGCGCACCTCCAGCAGGAAATGCCCGAGGTCTATCGTGAGTTCGACGAGATCGGCAAGCGCCTCGAGCAGCATTACCGCGACATGCAGGACCTTGAGTTCACGATCGAGCGCGGCAAGCTGTACATGCTCCAGACTCGCTCGGGCAAACGCACCGCCGCCGCCGCCTTCAAGATCGCGGTCGAGATGGTGAACGAAGGTCTCATCACAAAGGCAGAGGCGCTCCAGCGCGTCGAGCCTGAACACGTCGTTCAACTGCTCCTCCCCCGCTTCGACGACGACGACAAAGAGCGCGCCGCGCACCAGGGCAGGCTGCTCGCCGTCGGCTTGAACGCCGCGCCGGGCGCTGCCGTCGGCCAGGCAATCTTCCACGCCGACCGCGCCGAGCAACTCGGCAAGGCGGGCACGCCCGTAATCCTCGTGCGCGCCGAGACCAATCCCGAGGACGTGCACGGCATGATCGCCGCCCGCGGCGTGCTCACCGCACGCGGCGGCGCTACGTCGCACGCGGCCGTGGTTGCCCGCCAGTTCGGCAAGGTGTGCGTCGCGGGCGCTGAGAAGGGCGGCCTGCACGTGGACGACGTGCAGGGCTACTTCACCGCGGGCGGGCAGACCATCCGCGAGGGCGATACGATCTCGATTGACGGGTCCACCGGTGAGGTGTTCGCCGGGTCCATCGCGCTGATCGAGCCGAACTACGAGGAAGAGCACGACCTGGTGAAGGTGCTGTCGTGGGCCGACGAGGTGCGCAAGCTGGGCGTGTGGGCCAACGCCGACTACCCCCGCGACGCGGTCAAGGCAGTCAACTTTGGAGCCGAGGGCATCGGCCTGTGCCGCACCGAGCATATGTTCTTCGAGGAAGAGCGCCTGCCTGTCGTCCGCCAGATGATCCT
>DASTEB010000030.1:0-5819 GCA_035710025.1 Chloroflexia bacterium | reverse complement strand
CCCTAGCGCGGGGAACCCGCCGAGGAACAGGAACGGCTGGAACTCGTCGAGCGAAGTGACGAACACCGCCAACCCGCCCAGCGCGGCCAGCCCCGCGAGGTCGAGCAGCGCGCCGTAGGCACGGGACGCGAGCGTTGGCGTGCCCACCCGCTCGCGTAGCCGCCACGGGCTCCACACGAAGGCGAGCGCCGCGCCGATCAGCAGGCCGGTCGCTCGGGTGTCGGTGCCGTAGTACACGCGCGAGGGGTCGGCCTCAGGGCTGTACAGCAGCGCCATAAGCAGCGAGGATGCCGCTGCACCCGCCAGCACAACCGCCAGGATAGCGCCCCGCCGCCGAAACCGCAGCAGCAGCGCAAGCACGGGCGGCCACACCAGGTAGAACTGCTCCTCCACAGCCAGCGACCACAGGTGCAGGAGCATCGAGGGGCGGCCCATCGCCTCGAAATACGAGCGCTCGTTGAAGATGAGGTACCAGTTGGTCACGTAGGTGAACGCGGCGGCCCCGTCGCCCCGCAGCATCGACACCTCTTCCGGCAGGAACACCACCGCGACTACGAGCACCACGACCACCAGCGTGTACACCGCGGGCAGCAGGCGCCGCGCCCGGCGCAACCAGAAGGCGGGCAGATCTATGCGCCCGTTCGCGTTCCACTCGGCCAGCAGCAGCGACGTGATGAGGAAGCCGCTGATGACGAAGAAGACCTCAACGCCCAGGAATCCGCCCGCGAACAGGGGCAGCCCGGCGTGGTACAGCAGCACCGCGATCACGGCCACGGCGCGCAGGCCGTCAAGCCCCGGCAGGTAGGGGAGCCTGGGGGCGTTATGGGCGTGTGCTGTTGTGGGCGGAATGCCGGCCATTACTGCGTGCGAGCCGCCTGGCGGTAGGTGATGTGGCCGCGCCGTGGCTGAGGATGCGTGCGTGCGAGTGTGTGCCGCGTGTTATGTCTAGTGTATTATACGGCGCGGGCGCGCGGAAAGGTCCCGTTTTGAACAGTACATTTGGGTGAAACGCGGCCCGCCCGTGGGGCCATGCGCGCCTTATTCGTGGTACACCCTGCCCTTCCACGTGACCCCGCGCCCGGTGGCCAGGCGGTAGATCGAGTGGAGCAGGATGGCGGAGAACATGGCCGCGCCGATGGGCTGGGTGAGCGTCCACACGGGCGACAGGCCAAGCAGGCGGTCAATCCGGGCACGGTAGATGAACGGCCCCGCGATGACCCAGCCCGCCAGCACCGACGTCCAGTAGGCGGCGATGCGGTCCTCCTTGCGCCGGGTGGCGTTGGCGGTGCGCCAGGAGAGGAGAGCCCAGCGGGCCATCAACACGGGCACCACGGTGAGCGTGAGGGTGCCGCCCACGGCGCCCAGCCCCTCGATGGGGTTGCGGCTGAACGACAGCACGACGTTCTTGCTCCACCCCTCCCAGATCTCGCGCAGGTTGGTGTACATGCGCACGCTCATCAGGTGGCGCCCGTCGGCCAGCACGAGCCTGTGCCCGTCGTGCTTCACCGCCTTGCCGAACTCGAGGTCTTCGGCGATCTCGTTCTTCACGCGCCCGATGCCCCCGACCTTGCCGTACACTTCGCGCCGGATGAGGATGTATTGCCCGTTGGCGATGGCGATACGGCTGTTGGGGTCGTTCACCCGGTAGGCCGGGTGGAGGGCAAAGATGCCCTCGTAGGCCACGGGCATGATGACTTTCTCCCACACCGTATGCAGTTCGGGGCAGGGCACGATGGTGAGCAAGTCAACTTGATGCTTGAGCGCGTAGGCGATGGTCGAGGCGAGGGTCAGCGGCTCGTGGGTGGTATCGGCATCGGTGAACAGCAGCCACTCGCCTCGGGCCGCCTCGACCCCCTGGCGCATGGCGTTGGGCTTGCCTTTCCAGCCGGGGAGCAGGCCCGCACCGCGCACCACGCGCAGCCGCGAGTCGCGCCCGGTCCACTCTTCGAGTACGCGCGGCGTGGCGTCGGTGGACTGGTCGTCCACCACGATCACCTCGAAGTTGGGGTAGCGCTGGCCGAGGAGGGTGGGCAGCAGGCGAGGCAAGTTGCGCTCTTCGTTGCGCGCCGGCACGATGATCGACACGAAGGGCCACTGCGCGTGCCCGGCCGGGGGCGGTTGGACGGTGGCATCCACCGGCGTGACGTGCGGGGGCGACTGCATGGCGAGCGCCGATTGGACGGTGGCCCCGATGGAGCCGGCGGTGAGCAGGCCGAGGCCCGCGAAGCGTTTGGTGGTATTCATAGGCTCTGGTGGGCACCATAAGGGAGGCCCACCGTTAAGCCTACACGAACCGTGCCGTGTTGAAAAGGACAAGAGGGCAGAGGGCAGAGCGTGATGCGCGAGCTTTAGCCGGGGGTGATGCCCGTGGGCTGTGGGATATCTGGGGAGACAGCCGCGAAGCGGCGTAAGAACTTAGCCCCGGGCGCAAGCCCGGGGAGAGCGGCCACCTAAGAAAGCCCCAAGCCCCGAAGGGGCGACAGAGGTTGCCTGCGTGTGTGTTCGGGTTCGACCTGTTTGCGCGAGGGGTGCTCTCTAGGCGACCTGAGAGCACCCGGCCGGCTCGCGCCGAGGGTAAGTGAGATGTTCGGCCTGCTTCAAGCGCAACACTAGCCAGGGCCGTTGTATGCCGTTTGCGTAAGCTCTCTCGACGAGCGTCAAGCCGCCTGCAGCATCACCAGCCTGTTGGGGCCGGAGAGTTTGGCGGCCCGCAAGGCCCGCTCGGCCAGGGCGAGAAGCTGAGGCTCCCAGGTGCCGCTCTGCGACCCTTTCACCGGCTGCCAGTATGCGATGCCGATGGACGCAGTGATCCGGAGCGGGTCGCTCCCGTCGCTGTTGAAGAAGTTGTGGTCGGCCACGGCGTCCCGCAGGCGGTTGGCCGCGATTTGCGCGCCATCGGCGTCGGTGTCGGTCAGCAGGATGAGGAACTCGTCGTCGCGGTAGCGCGAGGCCACGTCGGTGGCGCGCATGGTACGGGTGATCACGTGCGACAGGTCGCGCAGCACGCCGTCGCCCACCACGTGGCCCCACTTGTCGTTCAGGTCGCCGAAGCGGTCGATATCGAGCAGTAGACACGACAGCGGGTAGCCGTGGCGCGACGAGCGCCGGACCTCCTCTTCCGCGCGGATCATGATGTAGCGGCGGTTGAACAGCCCGGTCAGGGTGTCGTGCAGCCGCTCGGCTGACAGGCGAGCATTCTCCAGCACCAGCGCCTTGTACAGGTTGCGCGTCTGCAGCGCGCTCTCCACGCGCAGCCTGAGATCGGTGTCGCCGGGATCGGCGGTGGGCGCGGGCCGGGGTGCAGGCTCGCCCAGCCTGAGCACGGGGATGCCCCAGTTATCGAGCTGCGTCTGGAGAGCGCCCCAGCCTTCGCTGCGGTCGGCATTTCCCGGCAGGAGCACCACGTCGGGCGGGGTGGCGGAGATGATCTCCAGCGCCGACTGGTGGTCGTCCACCGAGCGGGCTGTGTAGCCGAGGCGCACCAGGCGGTCGCGCAGGGAGCGCTGATTAGCGGGGTCGGGGTCGACCACCAGGACCAGCGCGGGCTGCGAGCTAACGGATGAAACCATAAGATACCACCTCGACATCTCGCGTCCGGGCACGTGTGCGGCGGCGAGGGACGCAAGCTACGTAAGAACGGATAATTGCTGATGATGTATGAAAGTCGTGCTGTTCTGGTAGGCGTGCGGCGCTGATTGAAGTATATGCAAGCGCGTACGGGATGCGTGACATCACGCACCCTCGGTCACATTGTAGCCCAATCCGGCCCGGTGTGGTATATGACGCTTTTCCTAATCCCAGGTCGAAAGGGTACTACGGGCGTCTAATCCGTGGTATTCTATCCGGGCACCCAGACCGCCAGACCAACCACGACGGAGACGGCTCTTGAGCAGCGATAACCTCCCCGCGCCCGAGAAAGAACACAGCCTCGGCTCGAACTTCCACAAGCTGTGGGCCGGGCAAGCCATATCGGCGCTGGGCAATTCGTTCACGGGGTTCGCCCTGCCCCTGCTGGTGTATGAACTGACGCAGTCGGCGCTCAACCTGGCCTATTCCGCGGCCGCACACTTCGTGCCCTACTTGCTGTTCGGTCTGTTCATCGGCGCGTGGTCCGACCGCGTGGACCGCCGCCGCCTGATGATCTGGACCGACATCGGCCGCGCGGCCGCCATCGCCACGGTGCCGCTGCTGGCGACGCTGGGCGCGCTCGAGGTGTGGTGGATCTACGCGGTTATCTTCATCAACTCAATCCTGTCCATTGCGTTCGACGCGGCCAACTTCGCGGCGGTGCCCAGCCTGGTGGACCGCGACGACCTGGTGACTGCCAACGGACGCATCCAGGCAAGCTACTCGGCGATGACCATCCTGGGGCCGCTGCTTGCGGGCGCGGTCGTGGCGGTGCTGCCCATCTACGACCTGCTGCTGATAGACTCCTTCTCTTTCGTGCTCTCGACGATAACGCTTGTGCTGATCCGGGCAAGCTTCAACGCGCCGGGCAAGCCGCACGGCACGAGCATCAGGCAGGACGTGATGGAGGGGCTGCGCTACGTGTTCGGCCACCCGGTGCTGCGCAATATCTCGCTCATGATGATGCTGGTAAACTTCGCGGGCATCACCGTGTACACGCAGCGGGTGCTCTACGTCAAAGAGCAACTGGGAGGGACCGACTCGGAGTTGGCGGTGTTCATGGCGGCGGGCGGCGCGGGCGTGATCCTGTTCTCGCTGCTCGCGGGCAGGCTGCGCAAGCGGTTCCCGTTTAGCCGTGTGGCGCTCGGCGCGCTCATGGGCAGCGGGGCGGCAACGGTGGTGATGGCGTTCACGTCGTGGTACTGGCTGGCGCTTCCGGCCTACGCGCTCTTCTCAGGGCTTGGCCTGATGTTCAACATCAACACGAGCAGCCTGCGGCAGGCGATCGCGCCCAACTACATGCTGGGGCGAGTGATGTCGATCGCGGGGGTGCTGGCGTGGTCGGCCAACCCGCTGGGGGCGTACGTGGGCGGGCTGGCGATCGAGCGCACGCAGAACGTGGGCCTGGTGTTCGCCGTGGTCGGCCTGGTGACCATCGTCATCCCGGTGTGCTTCGCCTTCACCGCGCTTGGCCGCGCCGAGCAGTACCTGCCGGGGAAGGACGAGCCCGCCGCGCCCGAGCCCGATCTGGTTCCGGCAGCCCCACAGGAGAGGCACATCACGACGCCGCTGAACGCGGGATGACTGCTAAATCCCGGACCCCTTCACCCCCGATACCGGGCATTCGTGGCAGCGGCGGGCCTCGCAGTATGCACGGTAGAGATGGATCAGGCCCTGCTGGTGGCGGGCTGTCTTGATCGCGCCGCGCTTGCGTGGGCCGAATACCTCCTCGGTCATGGCACGGGTGACCCTGTTCTCCGACAGCTTCGGGTAGATGGCGTACACCGCCTCGGCCTTGTCGCGCAGGCCGGGCGTGCCGTACACGTTTGAGTAGGCCAGCGCGAGCGGCAGCACGATATTCACCACCATATCGGCCGCCCGCGACTTCCCAATAAGGGCAATCTCGTCGTCATCCGCTTCGCCGCTGCTGTTGGGTATGGAGCTAACAGCCCGGCCGAAATCGCTGTGCGCGGCCCAGTAGCCGTCGCCGGGCACCGTCAGCATGCTCGTCCACTCACCCCCAAGCTCCTCGGGCGCGAGAGTGTCGGCGGCGCGCAGGAAGGGGCCGAACAGGCCGTCGGAGGCGGTCAGGTAGCGGGACAGCAGGCGCGCGGCCGCGGCGAGCCTGCGCGCCGGGGAGTTGGCCGGGCGCACGCGGTTGGTCTGCCAGCCGAGATTGGGCACGCCCGACG
>DASTEB010000029.1:0-7676 GCA_035710025.1 Chloroflexia bacterium | reverse complement strand
CGACTGGCCCGCGCCAACGCTCGCCTCGGTGTCGCTCTCGAGGGGCGAGGCACGCACGCTGTTCGAGCGGGTGGTGTACAACGTCGAGCTGATGCTCGAGCACAGCCGCGTGCACGGCGACCTTTCGGCGCACAACATCCTCTACCTTGACGGCGATATCACGCTGATCGACTTCCCCCAGGTGGTCGACCCAGACGTCAACCCATACGCCCGGGCGATATTCGGGCGGGACGTGCTGCGCATCTGCCAGTACTTCGAGCGGTTCGGCGCGGGCTATGACCCCGCACGGCTGGCCGACAGCCTGTGGGTGAAGCACCGTCCGCTGGACAACGGCGAGATGGGTGCATAACGGCGAAACAAGGCAAAACAAAAGTGGGCACCCAACCGGGTGTCCACTTTGGCGGAGAGGGTGGGATTCGAACCCACGACGAGTTTCCCCGTACCCGCTTTCCAGGCGAGCGCCCTAGGCCACTAGGCGACCTCTCCAGAAGAAACGGCTTGCTGTTCGGTTGTCCCTGTTCTTGCGCCCGCGGGGTGGTTGTCCCGCGGCTGATGACGCTATAAAGCTGGCGGAGAGGGTGGGATTCGAACCCACGAAGAGCGTTTCAAACCCTTACTCGTTTTCGAGACGAGCTCCTTCAACCACTCGGACACCTCTCCGGGCTGAAAAAAGGGCCTGGCCAATAGGCCGGCCCGCGGCGTGCCTGGAGGGGCTCGAACCCCCGACCTTTGGGTCCGCAACCCAACGCTCTATCCACTGAGCTACAGGCACATGGTTCGCTTTTTACAGCATAGTGATTATAACAAATCGCCCACGCAAATGCAAACCGGCTTGATACGAAACACAAAGGCGCAAAGACGCAAAGGAACGGAAGATTGAATTGCAGAGAACCACCTGTTATTTTATCGCGGTCAAGATGCGCTGGGGCAGGGTTGCCCATGGGCGGGCTTCGACAAGCGGCGCGCCGTAACGCTCGGCTTCATGGGCCAGCCACTGCCCGTACAGCCAGGCTGCGCGCACCTGGGCGGCCAGCTCGGCGTCTGTGGTTTCGGCTGTGCCGCGTGCGCGGGTTGTCGTGCCGAGGTGAATGGCGGCCTCGTCCGGCTCGGTGAGAAACACGGCTTTGACCAGCCCGTTCTTGACGTAGTCGCGAACCGCGGGCCGCGCCAGCAGCGACGACAATATGCCATCGCCCTCGATGATCACGGGCGATTGCGTGTCGACGTGGTGGGTAATCACGATCTCGATGGCCGGGGATAGTACTTCACCCACGGCTATCAGCCCGTCCACGAGCCGCGCAGGGGGTAGTTGCCAGACGTCCGGCGTGTTCAGGAAGAAGTACAAGGCCGCAGTGCCGCTTTCCGCAGGTAGGGTCACACGGCTGTACTGCAGCGCCAGCCGAATGTCGTCCACCTGCAGGGAGGATATGCCGAGTTGCCGTCCCAGTTGAGCCGCCGCGGCCGACTTGCCCGTGCCAGACGGCCCTCCGACCAACAGCACGCTCCACCGCACATCCCGACCGTCCAATGACCCCATGGGCCGAGTGTACCAGATCGCAAAGCCCCCGGGCACGACGCGCCATCACTAATTCTCTGCGTAACCTCTGCGCTCTCTGCGTCTCTGCGGTTCAATCATGCGCTGCTTTGCGTCTTTGCGCCTTTGCGTTTAATATCGTTTGTACGTAACTCAGGAGGGAGTGTGATGGAGCAGGGGGCCGGGATGCTGCATAGACCGCTCGTGATGGAAGTGCTGGAGGCCGCGCTGCGGGCCGCCGAGCCGTATGCCGCCGTGACCGCTGCCCTGCGCGAGCGGCCCGAGGCTGCGGAAGCGCTCGCCTCGCTGTCGTCCACGGGGCAGGTGTACGTGGTGGGCGCGGGCAAGGCGGGCGCGGCCATGGCCCTTGCCGTCGAGGACGCCCTGGGCGACCGCATCACGAGGGGCATGGTGATCATAAAGGAAGGGTCGTTCCCCGCCGGTGAGGGCGCTCGCCTGCCCGCGCGCATCCAGCTTACCGAGGCAGGCCACCCGATCCCCGACGACCGCGGCGTGGCGGCCACGGCCTGGGCGCTCAACATCGCGGCGCGAGCGGCCGAGGGCGACCTTGTAGTGTGCCTCATCTCGGGAGGCGGGTCGGCGCTGCTGGCCGCGCCCGCCGAGGGGCTGTCGCTGGGCGACGTGCAGGCCGTGACGGGCGCGCTCCTGCGCAACGGCGCGACCATAAACGAGCTAAACGCCGTGCGCAAGCACCTGTCGCGGGTATCGGGCGGCAGACTGGCCCGCGCCGCCCACCCGGCCCGCGTGCTCTCGCTCGTCCTGAGCGACGTGACCGGCTCGCCCCTCGACGTGATCGCCTCCGGCCCGACCTCGCCCGACCCCACCACCTACGCCGACGCCGTGCGCGTGCTTCGCTCTCGGGGGGCGTGGGATGATGCCCCTGCCTCGGTACGCAAGCGCCTCGAGGCCGGCGCCGCCGGGCAGATCGAGGAAACGCCCAAGCCCGGCGACCTCATATTCAAGGGCGTGGAGAACGTACTGGTAGCGAGCAACGTCACCTCTGTCGAGGCGGCGGCGGAGCGGGCGCGCGAGCTGGGGCTGAACACGCTCATCGTTTCCACCTTCGTCGAGGGAGAGGCGCGGGACGTGGGCACGATGCTTGCGGGTATAGCGCGAGAGATGAGCGAGCGCGGGCGCCCGGTGCAGCGTCCAGGCTGTCTGCTGTTCGGGGGCGAGACGACCGTCACCCTGCGCGGGCACGGCGTGGGCGGGCGCAACAGCGAGCTTGCCCTGTCGGCTGCGCTCGGGCTGCAGGGGCTTGGTCCCGGCGCGCTGGTAGCCTCGCTCGCCACCGATGGGGACGACGGCGCATCGCCCGGAGCGGGGGCCATCGTGGACGGCACGACCGCCGAGCGTGCCCGCGAGCACGGCCTCGACCCGCGCCGCTACCTGGACGAAAACGACAGCTACACGCTGCTGGCGAAGCTGGGCGACGCGATCGTCACCGGCCCGACCGGCACCAACGTAAACGACGTAATGGCGGTGTTCGCCTTCTGACAGGTTTAGGCCCCGCCCCTGGAGAAAGACAAATGCCTGACGGTGGATTCACATTCGTATTGCACTCGCACATGCCCTTCTACAGGGGCGCGGGCAAGTGGCCGCACGGCGAGGAGAACCTGCACGAGGTGATGGCTGAGACGTACGTGCCGCTCCTCGAAGCGCTGACCGATCTGCACGAGGCGGGCGTGCGCGCCCGGGTCACCCTGGGCATCACGCCGGTGCTCGCCGAGCAGTTGGCCGACGCGCTCATAACGCGCGACTTCGAGGCGTACCTGGAACAAGAGATACTGTCGGCCTCGGAAGACGTGAAGCGGTTCGAGCAGGGCGGAGACCAGCACTTCCTCTACCTGGCGCACTTCTACCTCGACTGGTACCTGCACATCCTGGAGATATTCCGCACTCGCTTCAACCGCGACATCGTGGGCGGGTTTCGCAGGCTGCAGGACGCCGGGGTGGTGGAGATACTAACCTCGGCGGCCACGCACGCCTACCTGCCGCTGATGCAGCGCGACTCGACCCTGCGCGCCCAGCTCGCCATTGGCAAGCGCTCGACCGAGCGTCACTTCGGCCGGACCCCGCGGGCCATCTGGCTGCCCGAGTGCGCCTACAGGCCCGCCTACTATGCCATGACCCCCGAAGGCGGGCAGTACACGCGTCCCGGCCTCGAAACGTGGCTGGACGAGGCGAACCTGCGCCTCTTCTTCAGCGAGAGCAGCGCTGTCGAGGGCAGCCGCGTGCTTGGCCGGGCCGAGCGCGAGACCCGCGAGGTCGCCGCGGCGGCGGAGCCTCAGCTCGTGGGCGGCGGCAGTGACATCTACGGCCAGGCCGGGCAGGCCATCGAGCAGATGGGTGCCCGGCAGCCGGGATGGGTGACCGAGAAGCGCGTTGTGCCCTTCGACGGGGCCGGGCGCACGGCAGTGGAGAACGGAGGCACGTTCGAGGCATACCTGGTGCGCGACTCGGATGTGGCGGTGCTGGGGCGCAACCGCACGATAGGCGAGCAGGTTTGGGCCGCAGCGGTGGGCTACCCGGGCGACCCGGTATACCGCGAGTTCCACCGCAAGGACCCCGAGCACGGCTTCCAGTACTGGCGCGTGACCGACAACCAGGCCGACATCGCCTACAAGCAGCCCTACGAGCCGTACAACGCGGGCAAGCAGGTGCAGATGCACGCCGACCACTTCGTGTCGCTGGTGCGGGAGAATCTGGCCGAGCACGCCAAAAAGCACGGCGAGCCGGGCATTATCGTGGCTGCGTACGATACCGAGCTGTTCGGCCACTGGTGGTTCGAGGGGGTGGACTGGCTCAAGCGCGTGCTCACGCAGCTTGCCGAAACCCCTGGAGTCGAGCTGACCACGGCCTCGGACTGGTTGGAGGCCCACCCGGCCGACAAGGTGATAGACCTGCCCGAAAGCTCGTGGGGACACGCCGGCACCCACATCACCTGGATCAACCCCGAGACAACCTGGATGTGGGCGGCGGTACACGCGGCCGAATCGCGCATGGAGGGGCTGGTCGACCGCCACCCTAACGCCGAGGGCAGCGCGCTCGCCGCGCTCAACCAGGCGGCGCGCGAGCTGGTGCTGCTGCAGGCCAGCGACTGGGAGTTCCTCTACACGACGGGGCAGGCACGCCAGTACGCGGGCGACCGCTTCAGCGAGCACGTCGAGCGCTTCAACGACCTGTCCGCGGCACTGGAGGGACAGGCTGACGATGATACGCTGGCGCAGCTTGCCGCCCGCTACGCCGAGCGCGACAACCTATTCCCCGATATAGACTACCGCCTGTTCGCCGCGACCCAACCGTAAGAGGCACACAACGCGGGGACACGAGGAATCGAAAGGGCCGGCGGGGTAATCTCCCTGCCGGCCCATCTCTGCGGCCTACTTATTTCTTCTCTTTCTTCTCGTCGCTCAGGCTGCCCGCCTCGCCGCCGTAGCGCGCCGGGCCGGATACCTCGTCCTTGCCCGTCTGGCCGCCCTTCACAAGGCCGGTCTTGGCGTCGCCGGGGCCGATCTCGTCCATCTCGCGGGTGAGGTCGGTGCCGGTGCCGCTGTTGCGCCACTCGCCGAACTGCTCGCCCTGGCCGCTGCCCTGCTCGGTGCCCTCGGTGCCTCCGGCGTACTTGCCGCCGGTGTTGCCCTCGTCGGTCGCGGGGCTGCCGTAGTCTTCCATGCGGGGCCTGCCGCCCTCGTTCTGTTTGTCGGTCATGGTTGTGTATCCTCCATGCTGTTGGTCTGTGCCTCGGTTCGCACCGTGTAGGAAGCAAGCCCTATGCCAGAACGGCCGCTCAGCGCGGAGCTAACAGGCCCAGCCCATCTAGCAGCCACCACGCAGCCCGCTATGCGGGCTGGCTTCGGGGCGGCCACTCGTGGGAGTGTGCCCAGTATCTTCCTGTAAGCCTTCGCGTGCCGGGGGATTAATAGGGCGCTTATCCCAGGGCTAGCGCCCTGGGCTACTATATGCCGCCCCCTTCGGGGGCTGGCTCGGGCTCGGTACCTGGGTCGGATCGCACATTGCATTCGTCGCGTCAAAGCTCGTGTGCGCCTGCCTGCGCGGGCTGTGGGCCGGGCGCTGCGTGCCTGCTGCTATGCAACGAGAGCCATCCCGAACGTGGGATGGCTCTCGTCCTGGGCTATGTGGTTGTGCGGCCGCGCTTTACGTCCGGGCGCTCTTGCGGTACTGATCGTACAGCAGGTATACGCCGAGGATGATCAGCACGATGGGCCACAGCGCGCCTATCTGCAGGACGCTCGACAGGCCCGCGAGGACCAGCACGCCGCCCGGGATCAGCGCCCACCAGTGCTTGCGCTCGAGGAACCAGATGAGCACGAAGCCCAGGCCCAGGAACAACGGCACGATGCCGCCGCCAAACAGGTTGCCGAATATGGGCGCGTTCTCCAGCAGCACGCCCACGCCCAATCCCGTAAGGATCGAGCCGGGGATCAGGAAGCCCAGCCGGTATGCCGCCTTGGTGGTGAAATAGGCGTAAAGGAACACGCCGCCCAGCAGCAGCAGTACTATGTCGCCGAAGCCGGGGAACAGGCCAAGTTGCGCGAACAGGAACAGTATGCCGCCGCCGATAAGGATCAGCGCGAGCACGCTCCGGTCGCGATCAGTTCGGACAACCGGCGCCTGGGTATAGGTAGGCGGCGGGACCGGGTAGGTGTACTGCGCGGGCGACGTGGGCTGCGCCGCGGGGCCGTTGCCGTAGCGCGGGGTCTCGGGGCGCGGCTGCTCGGGTGTCGCCTGGGGAGCGCCGGCGGGCACGTACGGCTCGTAGCCGGTGGGCCGTTCCTCGGGCGCGATATAGCGAGTAGGGTTAGGGTCTGTTGGCGATGGGGCCGGGGTCTGCGGCTGCGCGCCCGCTCCTCCGTAATTAGATTCCATAGTGTCTTTCCTCCTGCCTGTATGCAGGTTCTATAACGCTGCTCACTGTGATGTACGCACCGCCCGCGCCAATAGTTGCACGGGTTTAGCACCTATTTCAACCCAGCATGAAGCGCTCCACCGTGCGTATCGAGTCGCCCTCCTTTTCGATGAGGTCGACGCGGTCCAGTATGCCCGCGATGGTGAAGTCCTCGGCGTTCAACTCGTCCGCCACCCGCCTGCACAACTGCCCGTCAGGCGCGTGTCCCACGGTGATATGCGGTGTGAAGGGTATATCGGGGTACAGGAGAGGGGCCAGCGGGCCGGTATACAGGCGGTCGTGCAGCTTGACGATGCCGCTGAACCCCTCGTCGGGCACCAGCAGCACGTAGTACTCCTCGCTCGCGTAGTCGTTTATGGGTAGGGCGCACCTGATCGCGAACGGTATCGCCCGCTGCCCCTGCACCGTCTCGCGCACGTGCTCGATAAGCTCCGCCTCGTCAGCGTCGGCGATGGGGAATACGAGCGTGAAGTGCGGGCCGAGCGAGCTTGGGTCCAGCCCGGGGAAGCGCTGCTTGAGCGAGGAGAGCCATTCGTCGTCGCGCATGGACACTTTCGGGTAGGCTACGACAAGGTGTGCCATCAGGATTGCTCCTCCGCCGGGCGGTAAAGCCCGTGCTGCTCGATGTAGGCCAGCACGGGGCCGGGCACCCGGTAGCGCACCGAGCGCCCCTGGCGCAGGCGCTCGCGGATGTCGGTGGACGAAATCTCCATGAGGGGCGCATCCACCCAGTCGACAGCGGCCGTGACGCCGGGCACTTGCCCTTCCAGCGCGCCCAGGTCGGCCTCGTAGCCGGGGCGGCGCACGACCGCCAACCGCGCCTGCGCCAGGATGCGGGTAGGCTCGCGCCAGCGGTGCAGGTTGAGGAGCGAATCGGACCCAATCACAAACCACATGGCCGCGCGATCAAGCCCACCATACTGCTCGCGCAGGCGCTCCAGGCTGTCGGCGGTGTACGAGGGGCCGTGGCGGTCCACGTCCACCCGCGACAGGGCGAAGTGGGGGTTGCCCGCGATGGCAAGCTCGGTCATGGCGACGCGGTGGTCCTCGTGAGTGGCCTCGCGGTCCTGCTTGAGGGGCTGCGTTCCGGCGGGCATGAACAGCACCACGTCGAGCCGCAGCGCCTCGCGCACGGTCTCGGCCATGATGAGGTGGGCCACGTGGGGCGGGTCGAACGAGCCGCCCACGATG
>DASTEB010000028.1:0-17280 GCA_035710025.1 Chloroflexia bacterium | reverse complement strand
CAGACTGCCCAGGCTAAGGCAGATCGAAGCACCCCTGCGCGCCTTCCTCGCCCTTACGACCGTGCTCCTCCTGTGCGCCACCGTGCTGCACCGCGAAGACCACGACGGCTTCCAGGCCTCGCACCTCTTCTTCATGCCCCGCTACACCTGGGAGATGGATCAGGGCCGCGGCATGCTGTACGAAGAGGCTTACTACGAACGCATGGACCTGGACGTGCTGGCCCGCGAGGTGTACGGCAGCTACTCCCCGCGCGAGTACGAATACGAATACGAGGAGCGAGTGCCCGTCGAGCGCACCGCTCCCCCACCATCATCCACCGCCGCTTACCGCGACTGGCTCGCCGCTGAGCGCGAATCGTACACAAGCTGGTTCGCCGAGCACATGGGCGAGTACGTCGACTGGCTCGAGACCGAGGCCGCAACCTTCGACGAGTGGCTGGCCGCCCAACCGGCCGGCTACCGCGCGGCCCACGAAGCCGAGGTTGCCGGCACGCAGCCTGCGGCCGAGGCGGACGCACAACCTGCAACCACTGCCGATGCCCTGTCGTCGGGCGGCAGCACGCAGGGCCATACCGTGCGCCGTGCGCCGCACGCGCCAGCCCCCGGCGGCACCACTCTACCAATCCTTGGCGCAGTCTCCGGCCTGGACGCGCCCGGCTACCAGTTCGAGCCGGTATCCCTCCCCCGGCCCGCGCCGACGTCTCGCGAGGACGACACTCCTTCCCCACCTCCGCGCCCGGCAGACTCCATCTAGACGCAACCAAATCCGATACAACTACGACGCGTGCCGCCAGTTTGCCCCGGCTTTGCATGGCAATGCCCGGCGCCGCACGCTACTGAAGGAGTCAACGCAGCGTATGGAACGAAAACGAATGCTCAGGCTCGCGAGCCTGCTTGCCGCCGGCGCCGCCGTCCTGTCGGCGTGCGGGGGCACGGCAGCCACGCCCACCACCGCCACATCTTCCACACCCGGTTCCGCGCCGAATGGTTCGTCGGGGGAGAAACTGACCGGAAAAATCGACTTCCAGGTGTTCGGCGATCCGGCCGAGCTTGCCGCCTTCCGGGCGGTGGTCGACGGCTTCAAGACCGTTCAGCCCGACGCCACGGTGAACATCGTGCACGTCCCCGCCCAGACCGACCACATGACCAAGCTGTCGGCCGCGTTCGCTTCGGGCAGCCCGCCCGACGTATTCATCATCAACTACCGCCGATACGGCCAGTACGCGTCCAAGGGCGTGATCGAGCCGGCGGGGCCTCTCATGGAGAAGTCCGCGTCCATCAAGGAGTCCGACTACTACCCGCAGGCGCTCGACGCCTTCCGGTACAAGGGCACCCTGATGTGCGTCCCGCAGAACATCTCCAACCTGGTCGTGTACTACAACATCGACTTGTTCGCAGCGAACAACGTGGCCGAGCCAGCGGCAGATTGGACGTGGGACGACTTCCTCGCGACGGCCCAGGGCCTGACCAAGGACACCAACGGCGACGGCGTGAACGACACCCACGGCGTCGGCGTCGACCCCGAGCTGATCCGCCTCGCTCCGTTCGTGTGGGCCAACGGCGGCGACATCGTGGACAACCCCGATAAGCCCACCAGGCTAACGCTCGACACGCCCGAAGCGCGTGAGGCGCTCCAGTGGTTCGTGGACCTGCAGCGCGTGTACAAGGTCGCGCCCAACGAGCCTGAGGCCAAAGCCGAGCACATCGAATCGCGCTTCATGAACGGCCGCCTCAGCATGGTGCTGGCGAGCCGCGCATCGACCCCCAGCTTCCGCGAGATCGAGGGCTTTGAGTGGGACGTGGCGCCCCTTCCGATGAGGAAGGAGAAAGCCACCATCCTACACAGCGATGCCTACTGCATGGCCGCCTCGTCACAGAACAAAGAGCTTGCGTGGGCGTTCGTGGAGTACGCGCAGGGACCCGACGGGCAGACCCGCGCCGCCGGACTTGGCCGCACGGTGCCCTCGCGCAAGGACATCGCCCAGAGCGACGTGTTCCTCAAGGCGATGGAGCCGCCCGCCAGCAGCACCGTCTTCCTTGACATGATCCCGCACATGCAGCTGGTGCCCATCATCTCGACGTGGCCACAGGTCGAGGGCGTGGTGAACGAGGAGCTTGAGCGCGCCTTTTACGGCGTGATCACGGTGGACGAAGCCATCAGCCTGGCAACCGAACAGACCAACAGGCTGTTCGCCGAAGCCGAGACGGCAAAATAGACCCGCGGCGCGCATACGCCGTGAGCCGAGTACGGGGCGTGCCTGAGGTGCGCCCCGTTTGCTTTGCTCCTGCTGTAAGGGTGGTAAGTTACGCGCCCGCGATCCCCGCGAGCACAAGGGCGAGCACGAAAGCAATAACCGGCATGATGTACTTTATTCCCGTCCGCGCATCCGCTGTCTGATACACCTTTTTCGCTCTCCTGTTGGGCCCGTCATAATATGCGACGTGTATATGGGCGAGGCGCGTATTGCGCCGGTGGTAAGATTATGCCCCGGGCAGCGCGCGGCGGCATCGGCGGAAAGGCTTAATCGGCCTACTCCCTCAGATTAATCCGGTAGGCCGGGGTTGTGGATAACCATATTGACAGGCGTGCCTAGGCGTGATAGAATTAGAACAGAAGTTCGTAATGCACGCGTCAGAGCGCCTTTGCAGCGGACACGAGAGATTTCAGGAGGTATTAGAGAGATGTTTCTGGGATGGTTTGACGACACCCGCAAAAAGGATCCCGGCGAGAAGATCGCCGAAGCGGTGGAGCGCTACCGTGCCAAGTACGGCGAGCAGCCCACCCTCTGCCTGGTGAACGAAGCCGACATGACCACCCTCGACGGGCTAGAGGTTAAGTCGGCATCGTTCATCCGCCCGAACCATTTCTGGGTCGGCAAGGAAGACCCAAAGGAAGAGCCGCTTTCCGCCGCGGCCTAGTCCCGCCCTTTACGGCTCCTCCGAGCGCCACGCCTCGACCACGATTCGGCCCCCTTCGAGGCGGGCAAGCTCGGGGGGCTGGACCTCGAGCAGGTAGCCGGTATCGGTCGTGGGGAAGCGGCTGGTGACCCCCGCGATGCCGAGCTGCGTGGGGTTCATGCGCAGCGCACACACCACCGCCTCGTCGTCCCCGCCAACCCCGGCGTGGACGATGCCGCGTAGACTGCCCCACACGATAACGTCACCCTCAGCGAGCACTTCGGCCCCTACCTCGACGTCGCCGAGGATGCACACATCGCCCCCATAGCTCACCGACTGCCCCGGCCGCAGGCTGCAGCGCAGGAACAGCCCCGTGCCCGCTTCGACCGCCGTCTCGATAGTGTCGCTTGGAGTGGAGGACCACGAGCCGGAGCCGCGCCCGCGCAGACCGAGCGAAACTCCCGAGTCGCCAGCGGCGAACGAAGGGGGCCGAGCCGATACCCCCGCGTTCTCCGCGATCATGCGGCTCTGCGCCGAAGTGCTCACCACCGTCTGCACCTTCATCCCGTTGCGCGTGAGCATCCTGTAGAGCACGTCGAACTCGGGCGCATCGAACACGCGCCTGCCCATGTTGAGCGTCACCGCCGCGCCTTTGAAGAAGTGGGG
Source organism: Chloroflexia bacterium (assembly GCA_035710025.1). Classification (GTDB taxonomy): domain Bacteria; phylum Chloroflexota; class Chloroflexia; order QHBQ01; family JADMIH01; genus JADMIH01. The sequence continues at coordinate 13,716 of DASTEB010000028.1, read as the reverse complement.
CTGCGCGTTGATGCGCGTGATTAGCTCGGTCAGCACCTGCGCGAACGGCACATCGTCGTCCACGATGAGCAGCAGTCCCTCACGCACGCCCTTGATGATAACCGCCTGGGTTGCCTGCAAGTGATTGTCCTCCGGCATGACTTGGGTAGGGGCGCACGATGCGTGCCATGACGGCCGCCTCATGCCCTCGTACCTGCACGGTCATTCTACAGGAGCAGGGTCGTCGCAAGGCCCTTTTCCACGCCAGGTGGGGGAGTATGGGCTACTTGTCGACCTTGAAGTACGCCTTCATGATCTCGTCGGCCACCGGCACGGCGAACGTGGAGCCTTCGAGGCTCTCCTGCCCGCCCTCCAGCAGCACGACCACGGCGATCTCGGGGTCCTCGTAGGGCGCGAACGCTGTGAACCATGCGTGCGAGCGGCGCACTTCCTTGCCGTCCTTGATTGCGATAGGCTCGCCGTACTCAGCCGTTCCGGTCTTGCCCGCGACCGTAATGCTGCGCAGCGTAAAGCGGTTGTAAGCCGTGCCTTTCCTGTCACCGATCACCATGCGCATGCCCTCGCGCACCAGGTGCAGGTTCTCGGGCGATACAGGCAGCGTGCCGAGGACCTCGGGCTTGAAGTCCTGTATCACCTTGCCGGAGGGGTCGGTCACGTTCATCACCAGCCTGGGCTTGTACAGCGTGCCGCCGTTTGCCACGGCAGCAGTCGCGTTTGCAAGCTGCAGAGGAGTCACCAGATCGTAGCCCTGCCCGATAGCGGTCACCAGCGTATCACCAAGCGACCAGGGGTTATCGGGGTAGGTGCTCACCTTCCACTCGCGGTCAGGCGCGAGGCCCGGGTGCTCGCCCGGCAGCTCGATGCCGGTCGGCTTGCCCAGGCCGAAAGCGTCGGCGTAGCGGTGCAGGCGGTCGATGCCGAGGCCGTTGAACTCGATCGGCTTCGCCTTCCAGGGCTCGTAATAGCGCGTCCAGGTGATCTCCTCGGTGCCGTCGGTCTTCTTGACCTTGCGGTCCTCCTGGCGCGGGCCGGACACTATGTAGAAGAATACGTCGGACGACACCATCAGCGCCTCGGTCACGTTGATGATGCCGTGGCCCGAGGCTTTCCAGTCGCGGAAGCGGTTGCGCTGAGCCTCGTTCCAGGTATACGGCACCTCGATGAAGCCCGGGCACTGGATCTTCGTCTCGGGCGTGACGACGCCTTCCTGCAAGGCGGCCGCCGCGGTGATCATCTTGTAGGTGGAGCCCGGCGGGTACACGCCGCCCACCGCCCTGTCGAACATCGGCTTCGAGGGGTCGGTGTTAAGCAGGTCGAAGTCGGCCTGTGATATGCCCGACGAGAAGAGGTTGTTGTCATACGACGGCAGCGACACCATCGAGAGCACCTGCCCGTCGTCCACCCGCAACACGACCGCCACGCCCGCGTTGACCTTCGCCTGCTGTAGGCCCTTCTGCAGAGCGTGCGTCACGCTGATCTGAAGCTGCGAGTCTATTGTCAGGCTGACGTTGTTGCCGGTGATCGGCTCGGTGGACGACAGTTCCTTGACGATCTTCTCCTCGGAGTTCACCACCACGCGGGACGAGCCTTTATGCCCGCGTAGTTGCTCTTCGAGCGCGGCCTCCATGCCGACCTTACCCACCTTGTCGTCGGGGTCGTAGTGCGCTCTGTCGACTTCGTATTCCTCGCGGGAGATGCGCCCGACGTAACCCAGCAGGTGCGCGAAGTAGGGGCCGTTGGTGTACACGCGCACCGGCTCGGGCGTCACGTTCACGCCGGTCAGGTCGGCGTGGCGTGTGTCGATGTCCACCATCGCCTCGTACGGCAGGCCGCTTTTCACGGTGACCGGCTTGAGGCAGTTATCGAAGCGGGTGATAAAGTTGTACTCAAGCTCATTGTAGATGCGCACGCCGTGCAGGTTCTCAAGCTCGCCGCGCAGGGTGTTGCCCGCCTGCACCGGCACGTCGCGCCGTATGACGAACAGGTTCTTGCTCGTTGGGGTGGAGGCCAGCACGTCCTGAATGGCGGCCAGGATGATGTTCTTGTTCACCTGCAGAGGCACCGACAGCCTATTGGCGATCTCGACCAGCCGCCCGGCGGGCAGCTCGGCGGGCTTGATGGCGACCACGTCACTCACCCACAGGGTCGCGGCGATGTCGGGCGACATGGTGGCCGCGTCGGTGTTCAGGGCGTCGGCAAGCTGCTTGAACACCACGGCGTCTTCCATCTCGCCCGTGGCGCAATTGATGTCGGGCACGTCGGCCGGGGTCACCGCGATGGAGTACGAAGGGTTGTTTACCACCAGGCGACTGCCGTTGCGGTCATAGATGATGCCGCGGCTCGCCTTCTGTGTCAGCTCGCGCTCGCGGTTGTCCTTGGCCTGGTCGAGGTACTTGGGGCCCTGGACGATCTGCATGTTGTACAGCTGGCCCACCAGCAGCACGAACATGGCGAACAAGATCACGTAAAGCGCCTTGTAAGAGCGTCTAACCGGGGTATCTACCATTCTACACGCATCCTGCTTCCGATACGCTCGCTCAACCACAGCAGCAGGCTGTAGGCGACGGGCATGAGAATCGAGTTGAGTATGGCGCTCGGCACCGCCACCCTGAGAAGGTTGTCCAGGAAGGGCACATTGTTGCCCATGGCGAACGCCAGCCCCATATACACGCTGTGGTAGAACAACGTACACGCGAACACCGTCACAAGCGGCACGACAAGGCTCGTACGGAAGGGGTCGGCCTGACCCAGGCTGGCGAGCAAGCCCACCAGCACCATGATGAGCGCGTTACTGCCCAGCGGGAGGGCAGGCCCGCTCATTAGGTCGAGCAGCAGCCCACCGATGAAGCCCCAGATGATGGCCTGGTGCAGCCCTTCGGCGAGGCACACGGCTACAACCAGTAGCACGACAAGCTGCGGCCGGGCCGATAGCGGTACGGCATGCGGAAGCACCACCGCCTGCATCAGCGATGCGAGGAACAGGAAGAGCGCTCCGATGTATACCATTAACGACTGCGAAGTTCTCACTGGGTGTCTGGCTGCTGCGGAAGTGCCGCGGGCTAGGGCTGCTTGTTCTCCTTTCCGGTAACCACCAGCACGTATTCGAGGGCGTTCAGGTCGACCAGCGGGATCGCCTCGGCCTCCTTCTCCATCTGCACGTCGTTCTGGCGCACGCGCGATATCTGCCCGGCTATCAACCCCTTGGGGAAGGTTCCGCCGAGGCCGCTCGTAAGGAGTACGTCCTGCTCCTTCACGTCCGAGTCTCTCGGGATGCGCGTCATGAGCAGCCGCCCGCCTATCTGCCACTGCCCTTGGAGCACGCCCGGCGTCTGGGTGCGCTGGGTCGCCACCGGAATGGACGAGCCAACGTCGGTGATGAGGCGCACGGTCGAACGGTCCGCGCTCACGGCCGTCACCTGCCCCACCAGGATGCCCGCAGGGCTGACCACCGCCAGCCCCTCGGTGATGCCGGCCGATGAGCCTTTGTCCACCGTGAGCACTTCCATCAGCCCCGTGGGGTCGCCGCCTATGTTGCTGGCAACGATGGCGTTGATCTCGGGCCGCTCGGCCTGGAACTTGAGCATTGCGCGAAGCTGGTCGTTCTCGCGCTTCAGCTCCTGCAGGGCCGCGTTCTCGGCCGTGACCGAGTCGAGCGCGGTGCGCAGGCGCTTGTTCTCGTCCTCAAGCTCGTTCATGCGGCGAACAGCCTCTAGCCACCCGCCGATAGTGGAGGTAACGTCACTTGCGGCCTGCTGCACCGGGGTAAACACGTTGCCGGCGATGCTTTCGACAGGTTGGAGATGGCGGCCGGTGCTCAACAGGATCAGCGAAAGGCTGACCAGCACCAGCGCGACCACCAGGTAAATAGTTCTTGTCCAGGAGAGCGAGCGATCTTTGGACTTCATTGCTGGGTTATCGCTCCATGGGCTGTGCCCTGACTTCGGAGACCACTTCAGAACGGCGCGGAGCCGCTGGTCGGGTGCTGTAATGCGTAGTCGTGCTCGTGGGAGGGCGCGTGCCATTGCCGCGTGCAGTCCCTGTTGCTTTAGACGTGTGCCATACCGGACACAGGCCGATCTCTGGGCCTGCTATGCCCCACGCCCGGGAAACGCGGTCGCGGAACGGCGCGGGAGCCGTCCCGTATAGCACCCCGGCCCGGTCTACTGCACTACTACTGCGCGGCGGTTCTGTGCGCTCGACTTGAGGATGCGGTCGTACTGCTCAAGCGACTCGACGATGCGGCCCGCCCCGCGCACAACGCAGGTCAGCGGGTCCTCGGCGATCTGCACCGCCATCTTGGTCTCTATCGAGAAGCGCTTGTCCAGGCCCTTGAGCAGCGCGCCGCCCCCGGCAAGCGTGATGCCGTTCTGCATGATGTCGGCAACAAGCTCGGGCGGGGTCTCTTCGAGCGCCAGCTTTACCACCTCGATGATCTCCGACACGGGCTGCGAGATGGCCTCGCGCAGTTCGACCGACGAGACGTCAACCGCCTTGGGCAGGCCGGTGATCACGTCGCGCCCACGCAGCGTCACCGCGAGCTCCTCTTCGAGAGGGTAGGCCGACCCCGCCGCTATCTTGGCGGCCTCGGCCATTCGCTCGCCGATATGCAGGTTGTGCTCGCGCCGGGCGTACTGCACGATCGACTCGTCTATCTCGTCGCCCGCGGTGCGTATCGAGTGGTTGATTACGATGCCGCCCAGCGAGATAACCGCTACTTCGGTGGTACCGCCGCCGATGTCCACGATCATCGAGCCGACCGGCTCCTGCACGGGTAGGCCCGCGCCTATAGCCGCTGCCATCGGCTCTTCGATGGGATAGGCTTCGCGTGCGCCCGCGTTGATGGCGGCATCGTGCGCGGCCCGGCGCTCCACCTCGGTCACGCCCGAAGGGATGCCGATAACCACGCGCGGCTTGGGCGTCATGAGGCCCTGAGAGTGGACCTTGCGGATAAAGTGCTTGAGCATCGTCTCGACCATATCGAAGTCGGCGATGACGCCGTCCTTGAGAGGTCGAATTGCCACGATATAGCCGGGGGTTTTGCCCACCATCGCCTTGGCTTCGGCGCCGACGGCGTAGGGCTTGCGGCTACGTTTGTCTACTGCAACAACAGAGGGCTCGGATACAACTATACCCTTGCCCCTCACGTGTACCAACGTATTGGCCGTGCCCAGGTCGACGCCGAGGTCGCGGCTGAACAGGCCGAACAGTGCGTTCAAGGGGCCAATCATGTGCTATTGATCTCCTCCCGGCAGGCAGAGAGCACCGCCGTGAAAGGTACTGGTAGGTAGTGATGAGTAACAGGTAAGCGCGACCCGCCGGAACGGCCGGTCACATAGGCGCGGCACTGCGCCGGGAAAGGTGATATTCAGTGTAGGTTAATGACAGTCGGGGACCGCAGCGGAACGAGAGTGCGTAGGTGTAAGTGTCGGGCCATACGCCGTTCGTGTTAATCACGCGCGCTCGCAGCCCAAAACTGCCAACTGATTATATTGTAGCCCGCCATCCACTGTCAAGCACAAATCTCGCTCGAGCGCCCGTGCGCCCGCGCAGACTGAATGTGAAACGCAAAGGCGCAAAGACGCAAATGTTCTCAACACAGAGGACACAGAGGGCGCGGAGATCATTCTGTGGTTTGGGGGCGGGCCAAGCTGGGTGGCAACCACATCATAATCTCTGTGTTCTCCGTGTTCTTTGTGCCCTGTGTGTTAATAACCCGTCATCCTTTGCGTCTTTGCGCCTTTGCAGTTCAGCAACAAAGTCTTTGTGTTCCGGCATCCCGTAATGTATAATCCGGGCACCCACCTTTTACCACAGGAGGCCAGCCTGTGCTCTCCGCTACTACTGCCGCGCTCAACCGCAACTCGCGCCTGCTCGACTGGTATCTCATGCCCGAGGCCTTTTCCGCCCCGCTGGTGCACGACGCCATGCGCGAGTTCGAGGTTGCGCCAGGCGATACGGTGCTCGACCCCTTTTGCGGCACGGGCACCACGCTCGTCGCGGCCATGCTCGAGGGGAGAAACGGCCTCGGCGTCGAGGTAAACCCGTTCCTCTGCTTCGCCACCGGCGTCAAGACCCGCCGCGACCACGACCTGCCTCTCCTGCGCGCTCACGTTCGGCACGTCCTTGCAGCGGCCCGCGTGCGGCTCGACGGGGCGTGCGACGACGCGCTCACTCAGGCCGACGTGCCGCTGCCCGATATGCCCCGGCTCGAGCGCTGGATAACCCGCAAGGTGGCCTGCAAGGTCGCCCTGCTGCGAGTCTGCATCGAGGAGAACACCACCGAGGCAACCCGCGACGTACCTATGCTGGCCCTCGCCTCCATACTGCGCGGCGCGAGCAACATGAAGCTGTCGCCCCACGCCTTCGGCTCGCGTGAGGTCAAGCAGGACGCCCCGGTACTCGCCATGTTCGAGTCCCGCCTGAACAAGATGCTGGACGATATCGAGTGGCTGGCCGCCGAGGAGCGAGCGCGCCCGCTCGGCCGCGCCGAGGTGGTCAACGGCGACATCCGTTCGGTCATGGGCATGCAGCACGGCCTACTGCCCGCGAAGCTCGCCATTTGCTCGCCACCCTACCTGAACAACCTGGACTACACCATGCAGACTCGCATGGAGCTGTTCTTCCTAGGCATGGTGGGCAACATGGAGGATCTCAAGGGCTTGCGCAAGCGCATGATGATCTGCGATGCCAAGGCCACCTACCGCGACATCGAGGACTGGCAGCGCGTCGAGGAAGTGGACAGCGTGCGCCACGTTGCCCGTCTGATAGACGACCGTCTGGGCGACCGCGGCTGGGGCTGGGACTACGGGCGCATGACCCGCCAGTACTTTGGCGGCCTGCTGCGCGCCATGGAATCGGTCCGCCCGATGCTTGCCCCCGGCGCGCCCCTCGTCATGATCGTGGGCGAGTCGGCTCATGCGGGCGTGCTCGTGCCCGTGCCCGACCTCGCCGCCGAGCTAGGCCGCCTCGCGGGCTACACCAGCCTACAGGTTCGCCCTCTGCGCACCCGCCGCTCCTCCTCCCACCGTTTCAGTCTGACCGAGAGCGCGGTGGTACTCCACCGGCCTCACTGAGCACTACGCGGGACCTTCTAGAGGCTAGAGTCGGCCCCTGTACAGAAACAAAAGTGGCAGTCGAAACTGCCACCAATTCTGCCTTACTATTGATTCTTGACCCGGTTGCCGGTCAGCCGGTGCGCATTCCCGCCTGACAGTGACGCCCGGGGCGGGGCCTGGCGGTTAGCCCCGACCTCAGCTCGCCGCTTGCTTCACAAGCTCGCCGATCCTTGCCTCTTCGGCGGGGGTCAACTCCTTCAGCGCGAAGGAAGTCGGCCACATAGCGCCTTCGTCGAGGTTTGCCGTGTCGTTGAAGCCGAACGTCGCATACCTCGAGCTGAACTTCGACGCAGCCGTGAAGTAGCAGACGACCTTGCCGTCCCTGGCATAGGCAGGCATCCCGTACCAGGTCTTCGGCGAGAGGGACGGCGCGCTGGCTTTGACGATCGCATGGATCCGCTCGGCCATCGAGCGATCCGGTTCCGGCATCTCGGCGATCTTCGCGAGCACCTCGCTTTCCAAATCCGCCCCGCGCGCGGCCGCCTTCAGCTCCCGGGCGCGCTCTTTCATCGCGGCTCGTTCCTCAGCAGAGAATCCTTCGTTTTTCTTTGTTGATTGGGTCATAGAAATCTCCTCTCGTAGTGCCTAACAAACATCATTGAATTGGATGCTAGCAATCACGGCAACTTTCCGGAAGGGCGCTGTGTCTACTCCCGCCGGCGGGGCTTGTCCTGAGAAAGCACCATGACGTTGCCGCTGTTGTCCTTGAAAATTGCTTCGATAGTCCCATACGGGCGATCCGTGGGCGGCTGAAGAAAATCCACGCCTCTGGCCTTGAGCGTCTCGTAGGTCTCCCGGCAATCGTCCGTTTTCCAGGGGCCGTAGCTGATCTTGCCCGCTTCCACCACACTGGCCAGGTGATCCGCGTCATCCTGAGTAAACGGGCCACCTGCTTTCAGCGCGGCTAGCTGAAACTCGAGGTCCGGCTGGCCATTCAAGCCGACTGTCAGCCAGCGATATCCGTGCTTTGTTATATCGGCGCGGATTGTGAAACCGAGCTTTTCCGTGTAGAAGCGCAGGGCCTCATTTTGATCCGTGACCCAGATGGTCACGACCGACAGTCTGTCTATCGCCACTTATTCCCTCCCCGGTAAGTCTCAAGCCTTGATACATCCTAGCACAAATGTGCTATAGTTGCTTCTCGAAAATTGCTCTGTCTCAAAGATCCGGCCGGTCCTTGATACCGTGGAGCAAACATACGCAAAGGGGGATATGCGAGGCATTTGGAGTAGGCTGACTGCTTATGCGGTAAGCGCGGGGAGATACCCCGGCAACCTTGCGAAACAACGTACTGAACGATCCCAGGCTTTCGAAGCCGACTGCCAGGCAAATCTCTGTTATGCTGAGATCGGAGTTCCGCAAGAGCTCCTTGGCCCGGGCGATACGCTGTCCCACCAGGTATTGATGCGGTGTTTGCTTGTAGACCTGCCTGAATGCCCGGATCAGGTAATAAGGAGAGAGGGCTACCTCGCGGCTCAATTCCTCAATGGTAATTGGCGCATCGTAGCTCTGATCCAGCAGAAGGCGGGCGAGGCGAACTTGCTTTTGAGGGCTTAAGACCATAGGGGATTACTCCGGCAGAAAACGGACACAACGGTTACTATAGCATTCCCAAGGGGGCAAGCGCAACGCGTTGAAGAGGAGCATCAGGGTAATCGCATCAAAGAGTTTGTCGGTTATCCCTGCCCGACGTGGAGACTTCTCTCGCAGGCTCATGTCGGCCGGTTGCCTGCATTAGCTGCCCGGCATTCGACCACACCAACGCATAAGGGGCATCCTGACGTGGATGCCCCCTGTCTATCTGCCTCAACAGGAGCTAATGTACCTTCTCGCCCGCCTTCGCCAGCATGTCGCGCAGTTGCTCGGCGGTGCGCACGGCCGCCCCTCGGTAGTGGTTGTTGGTGAAGATGAACGTGTTGGGCGCGGCGCTGTCCAGCTTCTCGATCTTGGGCACCCACTCCTGCAATTCCTCGGGAGAGTACTCGTAGCTGTAGCGCTCGTAAGCCTCGTCGTGCTGCCACCACTTCTGTGCGTTGCGGCCGTGGAAGCGCACGTAGGCGATGGGCGAGGTCGCCACCGCGATGGGCGGGATCAGCCCCTTCAGGCGCGGCTCGTCCACGCAGCAGTACCCCAGGTTGTTCTTGCGCAGTAGCTCGAACGTGTCGTCGGTCACCCAGCCCGCGTTGCGGAACTCCACCACCACGGGCAGGTCGCCCATGCGCTCGCGGAACGTCTCGAGGTAGTCGGTATTCTCTTGCGTCGGCTTGAACGAGTTGGGGAACTGCGCCAGCACAGCCCCGAACTTATTCTCGTCGATCAGGGGCTGGAGCGCTTCGCGAAACAGGCGGAAGTTCTCGGGCGTGCCGCCTCCCTCCTCGGCCTCCTCGCGCTCGTGAGTCAGCTCCTTGCTCGCCTTGATGGTGAAGATGAAGTCGTCGGGCACCTTGGACGCCATGGCCTGCAGGGTGCGCGCCGCGGGCATCCGGTAATAGGTGTAGTTGATCTCGGTCGTGTTGAAGTGCTGCGCGTAGAAGGCCAGCATCTCGTTGTCTTTGATATTCTCCGGGTACACCGGACCTTTCCAGTCCTGGTAGCTGTACCCGCTCGTGCCTATATGGATCATCCTTGGGCCTCCGTGCTCGCGCCCGAGCAGCCCGAGCGCCTCGTTCAACCTGCAGCGAGCTCAATTGCCCGGCAGGTGCCGGCATGGTATCATGAAATCGCCCGCGTATGCTCACGGGTTATTCAGCCAGCAACAGTATTGAGAGCCAGAACTATGCCACGAATCATCGCCGCGGGACTTGGCCCGGGCGCCTGGGACCAGGTAACAATCGAGGTCAAGAGCCTGCTCGATTCGGCCTCGGTCGTGTACCTGCGCACCCGCACCCACCCCACAGCCGACCACCTTCCCTCGCACCTCGACGTGCGCACCTTCGACCACCTGTACGAAAGCGAAGCGCACTTCGAGATCATCTACCGTAAGATCGCGGACGAACTGGTGCGCCTCGCCCTTGAGTCCAGTGAGGCAATCCTGTATTGCGTGCCCGGCCACCCGGCTGTCGGCGAAGCATCTGTGCGCCATTTGCGCAGGGTCGCGGTCGAGCAGCGGGTCGAGCTACAGATTGTAGCCGGGCTTTCTTTTCTCGAGCCGGTGTGTACGGCGCTCGGCGTCGACCCCCTGGAGCGCGGGATGCAAATCGTGGACGGCACCGACCTCGCGGGCTATTCCACGCGTGATGCGGGAGAGCCAACGGACGAGCCGTTCCTGTTCAGCCCCTACTCAATCCCGGTCGAGCCGGAGGCGTACCCCGCGCTGGCCGGGCTGTCGCCCATGTACCCTGTGCTGCTCACGCAGGTGTACAGCGACCGCGTAGCCTCGGCGTGCAAGCTTGCCCTAATGGAGCGCTACCCCGACGAGCACCCGGTTCGCATCGTGCTCAACGCCGGCGTGCCGGGCGAGGAGCACGTGGTCGACACCACCCTCTCCGAGATGGACCACAGCCACGGTATCAACCACCTGGCGTGCGTGTATCTCGGCCCGCTCGACCCGCTCACACTCACGCGAGAGTTCAACTCGCTGGTGTACGTGATGGGCCGTCTGCGGGGGCCGGGCGGATGCCCCTGGGACCGCGAGCAGACACACGACTCGATCAAGCACCACCTGCTGGAAGAGGCGTACGAGGCGGTCGATGCGATGGACGCGGGCGACCCCGAATCGCTGGCCGAGGAGCTTGGCGACCTGCTGCTCCAGGTGGTGTTCCACTCGCAGCTTGCCGTGTCGGGCGAGGAGTTCACCCTGGCCGACGTGGTAGGCCATATCGTGACGAAGCTGATCAGGCGTCACCCCCATGTTTTCGGCGACGTCGAGGTGTCGGGCGCCGATCACGTGCTGCGCAACTGGGAGGTCATCAAGGCGGGCGAGCGAGAGGCCAAGGCAAAGGCGGGCCGCAAGTTTGACGCCGCTCAGGCCGCCGAGAAGGGGCTTGAGGGCACGGGCCTGCTGCTCAGCGTGCCCCGCGCCATGCCGGGCCTCGAGCGCGCCCAGCAGCTTCAGGTGCGCGCCGCTCGCATCGGCTTCGACTGGTCCAACGTCGAGGGCGTGTTCGACAAGGTGCGCGAGGAGCTTGCCGAGCTGCAGGCCGAGACTGACCTGGAGCGGCGCCGCGAGGAGTTCGGCGATCTCTTGTTCGCGCTGGTGAATCTCGCCCAGTGGACCGGCATCAACGCCGAGGAGGCCCTGCGCCGCGCCAACGATAAGTTCATACGTCGCTTCACCGCGATGGAGCAGGCCATCGTGGGCGAGGGGGGCAAGCTGCGCGGCATGACGGTCGAACAGATGGACGCGGTGTGGAACCGCATCAAGAAGGCGTGAGGTGAGCAAACCGCACCACCGCTACGTCGCGGTCAAGCCTCCTCCGCCCGAGCGACTTCGACGCATGGGCCCGCGCCGTTGGGCCTACCACCGCCCGGTGCAGCCGCGCAGCACCCTGGGCACATTCCTCCGGCGGGTAGTGGTGCTCGCCCTTGCGCTGGGCGCGCTGGCGGCACTCTTCACGGTCGGCTTCAAGCTGTGGGTGGACGCGCAGACAGGCAGCCTCATCTATGAGTACGACGACCCTACCCTGCCCGAGAACCGGGCCGCTCTGGTGTTCGGCGCGGGGCTGAACCGCGCGGGCGGCCCATCTGCCATCCTGTACGACCGCGTGGCAACCGCCGCCGACCTGTACGCCGCGGGGAAAGTCAGCAAGCTGCTCATGTCGGGGGACAACAGCAGCACCAACTACAACGAGGTCGAGGCCATGCGCCAGACGGCCATCCGGCTCGGCGTGCCCGACGACGACATTTACCTGGACTACGCCGGCTTCAACTCGTGGGATAGCTGCTACCGCGCCCGCGACATCTTCGGCCTGGACTCGGCCACGCTCGTGACGCAGCGCTTCCACCTGCCCCGCGCCGTGTACACGTGCCGCCATCTCGAGATTGACGCCGTCGGCGTCGCAGCCGACCGCCAGCCCTACCGCACCGGCTATAACGAGTTGCGCGAGTACCTGGCGCTCGCGGGCACAGCCTGGCGCATGCTCATCAACGACGAGCCCCGCTTCCTGGGCGAGCCTGTGGACATAGACGTGCCGCAGGTGAAAGACTAGCCCCAACCGACCCACCTACACGACAGGCCGCCGAGGTGCCCGGCTTCCCTACCCTGAATCGAATTCCCCTAATTGGCCCTCAGCACGTATTGACAGCCGCGCCATCCTGGGTTATTCTAACGATGTTAGTTTTATCTAATACTATTAGATAAGCGAGGACAATCATGTCAGACAGCGGGCGGGCGAACGGGAGGGCTGTCCTGTCGCCTGTGGAGCGGCGGCGGCGAAACCGCGACGAGATGACGGGCGCGATCCTCGAGGCCGCCCGGGCGATCATGCGCGAGCATGGGGCGGCAGCGCTGAATCTGCACGAAGTGGCGCGAAGGGTCGGGCTGCGCACGCCGTCGCTGTACGCGTACTTCAGCAGCAAAGCCGACCTGTACGACGCCCTCTTTCGCCTCGGCGTTCAGAAGTATGCCGAACGGCTGCACCAGGCCATGGCCGAGCCTCTGTCTTTGTGGGACGCCATGAGGGCCGCGCTGGAGACGTACATGGGCTTTGCCCACGACTGTCCGGAGCTGTACCAGCTTGTGTTCGAGCGCCCGGTGCCCGGCTTCACCCCGTCGCCCGAGAGCATGGAAGCAAGCCTGACTCTACTCGCGGAGGCCAACGAGATCGTAGCCGACCGATTCCGCACAGAGGGCATCGTCCTGCCGCTGCCCGTCAACCAGGCAACAGACCTCATCATCGCCCTGAATCACGGCCTTACCGCGCTGCATCTCGCCAACGAGCCTCACCTGCCCCCGGGCGAGGGCCGCTTCGGCTCGCTCGTTCCGGCGGCAGTGGAGCTGATCAAAGCGGCATGGGGCGCACAGCCCACTACACAGAAAGGGAGTGAGGAAACCAAATGAGCATCGCAGTCACCGAGACCTACGGCGAGCACCCGGCAACAATGTCCGAACACCACCTCACAATTGATGCTGCCGCCATCCCTCCCGTGACCCGGCGCGAGGCCTATGCGCTGGCGCGCGCCGAGTACACCAGGCTGCTCGCGCTCGTCGAGTCGCTGAGCGGCGACGATTGGCACCGGCCGACCGCCTGCACCCTGTGGGACGTCAAGAGCATGGTGGCCCATATCGCGGGCGCGCTCGCCGGGCACGCCAGCCGGCGCGAGTTCGCCCGCCAGTACAGCCCGCTGTCCCACAGGCCGTACAGGGGCAGGTTCAAGGAGCCGGTGGACTACGTCAACGCCGTGCAGGTGGACGACCGGGCCGCGCGCACGACCGAGGAACTGATTGCAGAGATGCGAGCAGCAGGACCAAAGGCGCTACGGACGCGCTACAGGGTGCCGAAGCCCGTGCGCCTACTGCGGGTGCCCGCGGGACCTTTCGGCCTCATCTCGGCGGAATACCTGCTCGACACGATTTACCCCCGCGACATGTGGATGCACCGGCTCGACATCAGCCGGGCGACGGGGCGCGAGATGGTAACAACGCCCGAGCACGACGGGCGAA
>DASTEB010000027.1:0-14469 GCA_035710025.1 Chloroflexia bacterium | reverse complement strand
CTCGACACTATCTCGGCGTCGCCGTCGAACGTCTCGTAGAAGTCGCCCAGGCGGAAGAAGACGATTGTGTCGGGGTATTTGCTCTTGATCTCGAGGTACTGCCGTCTGAGGGGGGTCTCGGCCACGGTCGGGTCCTTCCTGCTGCGAAGTAGTGGGAACGCGCCGCTAGACCGCGACCGCCTCGATGTGGCTGAGGGTGACGGACGTTCCGGCGCGCAGGGTGTTCTGTATCTCGGCCACGGTGTCGGTGTGGGCCATCAGGTCGCGGATCTGCTCGTCGGTCGCGGCGGCCGTCACGCGGGCCTTGTACTCGATGCTCGTCCCGGCCTCGCCCGGCCCGCCAAATTCGCCCGTGACCTCGACCTCCACCTGCCGCACCTCAATGCCCATCCTGGCGGCTTCGCGGTAGATGTCATTGCAGTAGCAGGTCGCGAGGGCGAGGAAGAGCAACTCGGCCCCGTTCGCGCTCGAGCCGAAGCCGGTGGGCTTGGGCGGGATGTCTATCGAGTGGACGTTGTCGTCGGTCTGCAGGGTCACCTGGTGGACGCCCCGGCTGTTGGTGATGCGGGCGCTCACGTTCATCGGTATGCCTCCGGTTTGGGCAATGTACCGCCGTGCATAGGGCACGCGGCGATGGTGCAAAGGATTATAACATGCGACATGCGACATGCGACATGCGACATGCGTCACTGCCTTCTGCCTTCTGCCTTCTGCCTTCTGCTGTCACGCTAACTAACCTGGGTAATTGACACCGTTCCTGCCCTGTGCTTTAATTGGTGCCTAGCCCTGCCGCTGATTTGTGGCTACGCGACCTGGTATCTACCGCGACGGGGGCTTCACGGCCTGTTCCACCTGCGCTGGGTACACGGCGAGCGCGGCGAACAGACCAGGAGCCGGCCCATGGGCAAGAATAAAGACAAACAGCAAAGCTGGTGGCAGACGCTGCCCGGCGTGATGACGGCGCTCGGCGCCATTATCACGGCAACTACGGGTCTGCTCGTGGCACTGAACCAGGCCGGACTAATAGGCGTCCAGGCCGAGCCCACTCCCCAATCGCGCGGCAAGCCCGCGATCAGCGCCGCTACGGAAGCCCCGAACCCCCCGGCCACGTCTACCCTTGCCGCAGCGTCCGATCCAACCAAGACCCCGGCTCCCCTGGTGGCCGGCATAGCGACCTCCACGGCAGCGCCCACCGCCGTTGTCGTCGTGGCTCCGCCGGAGCCCACCTCTACCACAGCCTATACGGGCAACACCGTCCCGGCAGGCAGCACGCCGCAGTATCCCATTTACCTTGCCGCCGGAGGCGAGGCGACAGCGGGAGACTCGGTCTTCAAGATCATGGCCGCGCAGATCGAGCGCCCGAGCGACGACAGGTTGGTGCTGAACATCACCCTGCGCGTGATCAACAACGGGTCGTCCAATGACAACTTCTGGGACCGCTCGGCCCGCTTGATAGTAGACGATGTCCCACTGGCCCCATTTGAGGCGCCAAACGAGATTGTCGATGCACATGCCGCGCAACAGGCCCCGTTCCTTTTCGAGATCCCGGACAACGTCACGTCGGTGATGCTGCAGGTCGGCCAGGTGGGCCAGGAGACGGCCCGCATCCCCCTCGACCTGACGGCCGCGCAGCCGCCACCCACCGCGACGCCCCCCGCAAGTGATACGCTGCAATACCCGGTCAAGCTCGCGGCCGGGGGCGAGGCGACAGCGGGCGACTCGGTCTACAGGATCGTGGCCGCGCAGATCGAGCGGCCCAACGACGAGCAACTGGTGCTTAGCATCACCCTGCGCGTGATCAACAACGGGACCTCTAACGACAACTTCTGGGACCGCTCGGCCCGCTTGGTAATAGAAGACATACCGTACGCGCCGTTTAAGGCCCCCAACGAGATTGTCGACGCCCAGGATTCCAGGCAGGCCGAATTTCGCTTTGAGATCCCGGGCAACGTCACGTCGGTGATGCTGCAGATCGGCCAGGTAGGCCAGGAGACAGCGCGCATCCCTCTCGACTTAGCACCCGTGCAATAGCTCTGACGGCTGCCCGCGATCGATCCCTTCATGCACGCTATGTGCACCCATGCCTTGTACGAGAGGCGTGGGTGTCTTAGAATCAGTTGGAACGATTACAACGAAGGGATGGCAAATGCCGATCTACGAATACAGGTGCGCCGGGTGCAAGCGGCGCGTCAGCATCTTCTTCCAGAGCTTCGCCGCGGCCGAACGGCGCGCGGCCGAGGGCACGGTCGAGTGCCCCAACTGCGGCAGCAAGGAGCTGTCGCGCCTGGTGTCGCGCGTCAACATGGTGCGGGGCGGCAGCGCGCTCGACTCGGACAGCTTCGGCGACTACGATGACGGCGAGGACATGGGCATGGGCGGCCCCTTCGACGGGATGGACTCGGAGGACCCGCGAGCCATCGCCCGCTGGGCCCGGCAGATGAAGGACCAACTGGGCGACGACGCCGACCTCGGCCCCGAGTTCGACCGGGCGCTTTCCCGCATCGAGGCAGGCGAAGACCCCGACAAGGTGATGGAGGACCTCGACCCCGAGGCCATGGGCGACCTGGGCGGGAGCGACGAGGCGCTGGACGATTACGAAGGCGGGGACGACGACCTGGCCGATTTCGGCGGCCTGGGCGACGAGGGCGTGTAGGCACGATATCACCGGGTCTAACACGTGCTCGAGCCGCAGCGGCACACGCAGCCCGGCAGGAGGGCTATATGAACGCCACGGCAGCTGTTGGGGCGAGAGAGAAGCGCGCCGCGGCAATTGACGAGCTGGTAGGTGAGATCAGGCAGTTCCTCGCGGCGAACGGCGACCCCGCCATCGTGGCGAAATACGGCAGGTACTTCACCGAGGGCTACGACGCCTACGGCGTGCCGGACGACGTGCTGAGAGCCAAACGCGGAGAGTGGCTAGAACGGTATGGCCCCGCATTCGGCCTCGAGGGTTTCCTTGATGTGTCCGACGTGTTGTGGAGCAGCGGCAAGTACGAGGAGGGCCGGCTCGCTATCTACTTCCCGCTCCAGTACAAGGCCGAGTTCCGCCCCGAGACGCTGGAGCGCATCGCCCGCTGGTTCGAGGTCGGCGTGCGCAACTGGGCCCATACCGACACGCTCTGCTACGACCTGACCGGGGAGTTCCTCACTAGAGGCATCGTGCCGCTGGAGGCGTTCGGGCCGTGGCGAGAGTCGCCGCATAAGTTCCAGCGGCGGGCCGTTCCGGTGTCGATGCTGCCGCTGTTGAAGAGGAAGAAGGACTTCGGGCCCCTGCTCGACTTCCTGCGCCCGCTGATGATGGACGGGGAGAAGGTGGTGCGGCAAGGGCTTGGCTGGTTCCTGCGCGAGGCGTGGAAGAAGCAGCCCGGGCCTGTCGAGGCGTTCCTGCTGGAGTGGAAGGACACCGCGCCCCGGCTCATCTTCCAGTACGCCACCGAGAAGATGACCCCCGAGAACAAAGAGCGCTTCCGCAGGGCGAAGTAGCAGCGCCGCATGAATGGATAGGGCCACGTCACGAAAGAATGTGACGTGGCCCACGCGCGGGTTAGAGCAAGGCTACTGCAGCATCAGCTCGAAGTGAACGTGCTCGCCTTCCTCGGCGGTCGTGCCCGTGAGGCGGGTCCAAAGGTGCTGGGCGAGGAGGAGGCTGCGCTCGCCGATGAGGGCGGTGGCGACTGTGCCCAGGACGAAGCCGAACACAATGCCCAGCACGGCGACAAGGATGTAATTGCCCGTGGGCGACTTGGGCGACACGGCCACCGTGAGCGCGGGTCGCGCCTGGTTGCCGATGCTCAACGTGCCGTGCTCTGTCTTCACCTGCATCTTTCTGGCCCTCTACTCTCCTGTCGGAATAGCGCTGCGCTCTTTGCGTATTACTGCACTACCAGCACGGGCTGGGCGCCCGCCCATAGCTGCTCCAGGCCGTAACGCTCGCGCATCTCGCGGTTGAAGATGTGGACAAGCACCTGGCCGTAGTCCATCAGCACCCACTCGGCGTCGTTCATGCCCTCAATGTTGAACGGGTTTGTCCCCTGCTCGCCAAGCTTCTCGTCTATCTCCCGGGCAATGGCCCTGACGTGGCGGTCGCCGGTGCCGGTGCAAATGACGAAGTAGTCGGCGATGATGGACAGCTTGCGGATATCGAGCATGACGATATCCTCGGCTTTGCGGTCCTCGGCGATATCCACAGCCTTGCGAGCGAGTTCGTTTGGTTCCAGCGTTCAGCCTCCCTGGTTGTGTCTGGCGGGCTTCCGAGCAGCCCGGCCCCGCACCCACATTATACCGATGGAATAGTGCCGGTGCAATTTTCGCGCCCGTGGGGAAACGACGGCGCCCCACCGGTACGTTGGCGGGGCGCTAGGGTTCTCGCGTGGTAAGGGCAGGCTATTGCATGTACGTAAGCCAGAAGAACACGCCCACCAGCACGATTATCGCCAGTATCATGATGATCGCGGCAACCGACAGGCCGCCGCGCCTGGCCGGTACGGGCACGGGCGCATCTGCAGGGGCTTCTGCTGCGGCCTCTGCGGGGGCAGCGGGCGACGGCTGGGGCGGACCGAACGGCACCGACGGCTGGGTCGAGCCCTGGGCGAGGCCGCCGCTGTTCAGCTGCGTGTTGGTGGAGAAGGTGCCGGTGTCGAAGTTGGGCGAGGTGAGGTGGTCGCCGGTCATGGGGCCGGTAGAGCGTGCGGGCGCGCCCGTCGCCTGGCGGCGCAGCGATGCCCAGCGCAGGCCGAGCCTGGCTTCCTCGTTGTTCGGGTCGAGGGTGGCGGCGCGCTCGAAGGCGGCCTCGGCCTCGTCCAGCGTGGGGCTCGTGCCGCCGACCCACACCCAGATGTCAGGTATGTCGGCGTGGCGCACGGCGAGCGATTGGAAGATGCGGTGGGCGGTGGCCTTATCACCGGCCTGGGCTGCGGCGATCCCGCGCTCCATGTCTTCTTGCAGCGCCGGATCGATGCCCGGCGAAGGGGCGTTTGCTCCGTTCATGGTCAATGGTCCTGAGATGCCTGCTGACATTATATACCTCGCGAGGGCGCGGCGGCAGGCGTATTAGGACCAACCACCGCATCATGGTTGCTGGGCCAATCTTACCGCAGGCATATTTGGCCTGCAAGGGTTTATGTCAAACTGTGGGACTAATGTACTGTCGGGGTGAGTGGACGCGTTAAAGTGGCCCGGGGGCATGAGAAGCAGAAGGATCAAGTAGGCGGGGCTGCTCCGCATGCTTGACCATTCTGTTTCTCATGCCCCCGGGCGTACCAGGGGTGAGGAGGAAAACAACGGCTACTCTACTGGGCTGCGTACCTCGTATGCGCGTGCTGCCCTCGACGGCAGGGCACAGGCAGGCTAAGCGACGTTGCTGTCCGCGTCCTGTGCGCTCGCGCGGTCAGGGGTCGGGCGGTAGTCGTCGGCGGCGAACAGGGGAAGCTGGCGGGTAAGGGAGCCGCGGGCCGACGGGTCGCGGAACCGCAGCAGATCGCCCTTGCGCACCAGCAGGCCGCGCTGGGCCGGCATGCTCCACGCCCTGAGCTTTCCCTCGCGGATGGCGAGGCGCACGTCGCCTTCGGTGATGCCCAGGTACAGGGCCGCTTGCTTGGTTGTGTACATCTCGTCGGTCATCGTTCTACCCCTTACTGATCGGTGATACGTGATGCGCGAGGAGCACGTTCGCGCATCACGCTCACTCACCAGGATTACGCCGCCTGCTCGCCCTTCAGCATATCGATGAACTGCGAGGCCTCGGCCTTGGTCAGCTCGGACGGCTTGACGCCGAACACCTCGGCGCAGCGGTCGTCCACCTGCGACTCGGACAGGCGCTTGCTGGCGCGGCCGATGGCGTAGATGGCCTTGAGCTGCTTCTCGGTCACGGCCGAACCGGCGGGCGATACCTCGGGCAGGCGGTCGAAGTCGTCGTCGGCCTCGGCGGGCAGGCGGCCCGCGTCGGCGATGCGATTGAAGCCGCTGTTGCCGAAGCTGCCCTGCTTCATGTTGCCGTTACCGGCGACGCTCGACGCTCGCTGAACCCCGCCGCCGATGGTGCGAGGCTCGGCCAGGTTGACCGGGGCGTCCACCACTTGGGCAGTGCCGGGGCGAGCGTTCTCCGCGAAATCGAAGTCGCGGCAGAACTGCGTGCCGTAGCCCAGGGCCGCGAGGGCGCGTCCCAGCGCCTTGGTCTCGGCCGCCTCGATGTAATCGTGGAAGTCGCGGACCGTCTCCGAGCCCCAGCCGGTCGCCTTGCCGCCGCCGGGGATCTCGACGTCGGCGCGGAAGAGGGCGAAGCCGCTCTCCTCGTTGTGCTGGACGATCTCGGTGGTCATGCGGGCCTCGGGGTGCTCGTGGCGGATCCACATCACGCGCCACTTGACCTCGAGGTAGTCGCGCCCGTCGAACTTGCTGAGGTACTGCGTGGGGTCGAAGGGCTGTCCGGCCCCGGGCCTGCTGCCGTTTTGGGTGACGCGCTTCGGGGCGGGGGTGTTACCGGCGGTCTGCTCGGTCCCCTCGGTCCCGGCGTCCACGTTGCCCGCACCGGCGGCAGGCATCTCCAACTCGTCTTGATTCATCTTCCTGGCACTCATCTACTCAGTCCTCCTAAGCTCTAACACTCAAACTAGCTAAAACGCGATTTGCGCCGCCCGGCCGCTCTCTCCTCAGCAAGGGAATTCGGCCTCGGCCACTGCCTAAAGTATAGCAAATTTGTTCTAATTTGTCAATACTTTCCGGCGCATCTGTTCTGATAATAGGCGTCGGTGGCGGGAGTCGGAAAGGCAATCGGGGCCGGCTTTCCCTGCGTGAGAAGGGAAGGCGAAGCCTTAGAGAAATGTGTGGAAGTGGCAAAAGAAAAGGCAGGCGAAATGCCTGCCCCAAATCACCCGATACCTGCCGGGGATGCTAGTCCAAATACCCCCGCAGCTTGCTCGCACCGTAGCGGGCGTAACGCAGCTTGCGCAGGATGCGCGTCTCGATCTGGCGGATGCGCTCGCGGGTGATGCCGAACTCCTTGGCCACCTCTTCCAGCGTGCGCGGGCGGTCGTCGGTCAGGCCGTAGCGCATCTGCAGGATCTGGCGCTCGCGGTCGCTCAGCTTGCGCAGGATATCGTCCACCTGCTCCTTGAGCATCTGGCGCGAGGCCTCTTCCTCCGGCCCTCCGGTGCGCTCGTCCTCGATGAAGTCGCCCAGGAAGCTGTCTTCGCCCTCCTCCATCGGCGCGTCGAGTGAGGCGGGGTGGCGGGCCATGTCGAGGATCTTGCGCACGCGCTCGGCGGGCATGTTGAGCGCCTGGCCCAGCTCCTCCTCGGTCGGCTCGCGCAGCAGCTTCTGCTGCAGGTCGTGGGCGGCTCGGCGCAGGCGGGTGACCATCTCGGTCACGTGAACGGGCAGGCGGATGGTGCGGCTCTGGTCGGAGATGGCCCGGGTGATGGCCTGCCTGATCCACCATGTCGCGTAGGTAGAGAACTTGAAGCCCTTGCGGTGGTCGAACTTGTCGGCCGCCTTCATCAGGCCGATATTGCCTTCCTGGATCAGGTCGAGCAGCGACAGGCCGCGGCCGATGTAGCGCCGGGCGATGCTCACCACGAGGCGCAGATTGGCCTGCACGAGCACCTGCTTGGCCCGAGCACCTTCCTGGCACACCAGGTCGCAGCGGTGCCAGATCTCGTCGTACTCGGCCTGGCTGATATCGCCCGCGTCTAACCGCTCTTTGGCCGCCTCGATCTCGGCGGCGGCGGCGCGGCCCAGGGTCATCTTCTCGGCCAGCGCGCTCTCGTCGGGCGACTTGAGCAGGGGGGTGCGGCCGATCTCGCGCAGGTAGATGCGCACCGGGTCGTCGACCGACACGCTCTCCATACTGAGCACGCGGTCTATGAAGCGCTCAAGCTCCTCGGGAGGCTGCTCGACGTCGGTCTCGACCTCGGTGGCGGCGCGGGCCAGCTCGTCGGGATCGGGCTCGCCCTCGTCTACTTCTTCGACTGCCTCGACTTCGAGCGTTTCCTCTGACTCGACCGTGACCTCAATCTCGTCGGTCGCGCCGTTAGCGGGCAGGCCACGCCCGTTGCGCTTGGGCGAAACTGTCACGCGCTCGGTGCGGGTGATGCGGACTTCGGCGTCAAGCTCACGGTCGTCCAGGCCGAGGCTGTCGTAAGCCTCGTCTATCACGTCAACGATGCTGTTATCAACGCTGCGCCCACTCCTGGAGTGCACTGTATCGCCCAGGTCGAAGCGCTCAGCTGTATCAAGGTCGTCGGTGGCGATATCGAGGTCGGCTTTCTTGGTGGCTTCGATGTCGGGGTCGAAGGGCTGGTCGTCATCGGGGAAGATGAAGGGCTTGTCGGGGGTGGGCTTGCGCTTGCCGCGCGCGGTGCCTGCTCCCGCAGACGAGGGAGCGGGGCCTGCCTGTGCCTGAGCTTGAGCCTGCGCGTCAACGCGGGCATCGCCGGGCTGAGTGGTTTCGGCTGCGCTCGCAGGCGACTGCCGAGCCTGGGCGTCGTCTTGCAAGCCGTCGTCGCGGCGATTGGTAGATCTGGGCATCTTCCTGCTTACCTTCTTACTCCACCTCGATATGCTTGCGGACCTTCTCTTCGCTCGAGCCTGCGGCTGCCTTCCGGGCGTTGCGCCAAAGGCTGTACGCGGCAAGCAATGCTTCTCTGCCGGCGTTTCTCAGGTGATACACAGTCTTGGGGGGAAGTAGCTGGCTCGGCAGGTCTATGAGATCCTGCCAGGTAAGGACTGTCGGCTCGGGCAGGCCGAGGGGTCTGCCGGAAGCCGTCCTGGGTGTCGGTGTAGAGCCGCCGGGCGTTTCCCCTGTCGTGCCGCCCGTTGCCCCGGCCTGCGGGCCTGGGCCTGTTCCAACGGCACCGGGCAGATGCGCCTCCGCCACCTGCTCTAGCTCGGCGCTGTGAGGTGCCTGGTCCCGGTCCATGGGCTCTCCCCCTCCCGAGTATTCATGATACCATTGTGTATTTCTTTTGTCCAATGCAATGGTGTGCGCGGCAAGCGTGCGTGCGAGGCACGAGGGTAACGCCTCCGGACGTGTCCCGAGATGTGGCTACCTGCCCTGGCCGGCTGCCGCGGCCCCTGCAGCTCCGGTGGGCTGCACAAACGTGATGCGCAGCTCGCCCTTGTCCAGCTTCGCTCCCCCCACCTGCAGCGCGACCAGCGCTCGGGGCAGTATCAGGTTGCGCTTGTAGTCGCCCACCTGCACCACCAGTTCGTCGCCGGTCTGCATGAGGTCGACCTGCTCTTTGCTGGCCAGAGGCAGGGGCAATGTCAGCGCGTAACCGTTGGCGGTCTGCTCGATCGTCTGCACCTTGCCCCGGTAGAACACGTCGGCCGGGTCGCGGTCGCCGAAGATAGCCTCGCTCATGCGGCCCAGCATCTCCAGGCCCACCACTTCCTTGTCGAAGAAGGGCACGTCAAAGATGGGCACCGGCGAGAAGCACTCCTCGATCAGCTTGTGGTTGCGGCTCTGGATTTCGTGCCACATGGTGAAGTAATCCCCGTCCACAGTGCGGGGGAACATCCTGTTGCACACGATCATGTCGCACGAGTACCCGAACAGCGCGAGATAAGTGTACACGCGTTGGGCCTCTTTGACCACCATCTTCTCGGCGTTGAGCACCACGCGCACCGAGGTAAGCTCGCGGTCGGACAGCAGGTCGTGGATGCGGTCGAGCTGCACCAGCAGTTGCTTGATCGACTCGAACACGTCGTCCTCGGGCATCGGCATATCAGTCACGGTGCGGGCCAGCGGGCGGATGATCTTGGCTGCCTGCCGCTGGATGGGGAACAGCTTCTCCAGCCACCAGCGCGCGATCTCGGGGAACGACAGCAGGCGCAGCGTATCGCCTGTAGGGGCGCAGTCCACCACGATGGCGTCGTACAGGCCCGAGTCGTAGTGTTTGACGATGCGCACAAGCCCCGCAAGCTCCTCGGCCCCCGGCAACACAGTCATCTCCTCGGCCACCACGTCTTCCATGCCGCGCCACGATAGCAACGTGGCGAGGTAGCGCTGCAGCGTGACCCAGTGGCGGTCGACCTCGTGCAGCACCGAGATCTCCTGCGCCCACAGGTTCTCGGCCACCTGGACAGGCTCGTGCCCAAGGGGCACATCGAACGAGTCGGACAGCGAGTGAGCCGCGTCGGTGCTCATGACGAGGGTGCGGTAGCCCCGCCTGGCGAGGCCGAGGGCCGTGGCGGCCGACACGCTGGTCTTTCCCACGCCGCCTTTACCGGTATACAGGAGTATGCGCATTAAGTTGATGACCTTCCAGCCGCAAGGATCGAGTAAGTGCTACACGATGCAAGGGAAATAGAGAGCATAGAGAGAGCATCGCCACCGAGGCGCGCTGCTCCGCGTCCGGCCGAAGAGCCGGGCCACTGTAAGTATAGGAACGGCGTTTACCCTTGTCAAACACTCAGAGCACACGCACGACCTCACAAGAGGGACGAAACAGGAGGGAGGCTTCGACAGCCTCCCTCCTGACTAAAAGCTACTTGACGTTACCGGTTACCCGGCCGTCCCGTGGCGAGCCTTAGCGGCCCGCCGAGGTGACAACCGAGTCCTGTGGCGAGAGCGGAGGGTTGCAGCCGGGGAAGAACGTGTTGGCGATGATCTTCGACGACTGGCCCCTGGTCACGCCGTTGTTCGGCCTGAAGTACGGCCTGTTCTCACTGTCGCAAGGCTCGAACGGCCCGCCGCACTCGTAGCCACTGATGGCGTCCGGGCGGTTGACCAGCAGCCGCTCGATGTAGATCCAGAACGTGTGCCCAGGCTCTACGTCGGTGAACGTGTACTGCGTCTCGGGGATGATGTCCGAGAACCCTGCGGCCTCAGACGATATCTTCACCAGCTGACCCCTCGTAGCGCCCGCGTTGGGCCTGTAGTAAGGCCTGTTCTCGGGCGGGATACAAGGCTCCGCGGGGTTGATACCGCACTGGTACCCGCCGACGATGCCCCTATCCGAGAGCCGTTCGATGACCTCCCAGAAGGTAGAGCCGTACACCACGTCCTCAAAGGTCTGCTGAGTAGCGGGGATAGGCTCGACAAACCCTGCCGACAGGGAGACCATCTTGGCTATCTGGCCGCGGGTCACGGGGTTGTTGGGGCGGAAGTAGGGGTTGCCCGCGGGATCGCAAGGCTCGAACTCTCCGCCGCACGGGTAGCCGTTGATGATACCCTTGCACGCCAGGCAGCGCACGAAGGGGTAGAAGGTGTTGGTTACCGGCACGTCGGTGAACTCCAGCGTACATGCCGTAGGTGTGGCCGTAGGCGGACCTGCGGTCTCGGTAGCCGTGGGCGGGACGCCGGCGGTCTCGGTAGCCGTAGGCGGAACCGACGTGTTGGTGGCCGTTGCCGACGGGCCAACGGTGTTGGTAGCCGTAGGCGGTGCGGGAGTAGGTGTAACACACGAGATGCCGGGGGTGTACATCTGGTTGTAGTTGCCAACCGTGCTGCTGGAGGTGTAACCGCCAATCGCGTAGAACCGGTCGTTGCCGATCTGCGTGCTGGCGTAGTTGCGTACAGCGTTAGGCATCGGCTGGCCGGTGGACCACGAGTTGGTGGCCGGGTTGTAGATGTACAGGATGTCTACCGCGGTGGAGAAGAACCCGCCCGCGGCGTACAGCCTTGCGCCATCAGACCAGGCCGACCAGTTGCTGGAGCCGGTAGGTATGGGTGCCATCGTGGAGATGGTGTTGGCCGTCGGGTCGTAGCGCTCAAGGATGACCTCATTGGTCAGAGCCGAGCCGTCCCACTGCGAGCCGCCTGCCAGGTAGATGTAGTTGCCGATAGTAGCCACGCCGATGTAGCCCCTGTCGAGCGACATCGTCGTGCTCTTGAGCGTCCAGCGGCTGCCGGCCGCGGCCATCGGGTCGAACTCCCAGATCGTGTCTAGCGTCTGGCCGCCGCCCGTGATCGGGTCGAAGCCACCGAACAGGTAGTACTTGTTGTTGAACACAGCCCCGCCGCCCGGCACTGCCGTGGGGTTCTGAGGCCACGGATCCGAGTTGGTCAGCGAGCCGGTCACAGGATCGTACACGCGGACGATGTTGGAAGGCGTGGGATCAGGATCGCCCGAGGAAGGCGAGCCGCCGAACAGGAAGATGCGCGGGCCGGTGGGGCCGTTGAGCACACCTGCCTGCAGGTTGGACACGCGAGTGTCGGTCAGGGTCGTTGCAGCGGTCGTCCAGCTGTTGGCCGTCGGGTTGTACACGTAGATGGTCTGGTTGTAGTTACCCGGCGGGGTATCGGTCGGACGTCCACCGAACACGTAGATGTTGCCGTTGCCGGGCCAGTAAGCGGCGTCGGCGCGGGTCAGGCCGGGGGCAGCCGTGATGGGAGCCCTGGTGACCCAACCGGCCGGTACCGGCGTGCAAGTACCCGGTGGGGTGGTCGGCGTAGCCGACGGAGGCGTAATCTGGGTAGGCGTGCGTGTAGCAGTAGGAGGCTGTACGGTAGGTGTAACGGTGCCGCCTGGGCACGGGCCGAAGGAGAGCTTCTCGGCTACTGCCGAGTACGCCCCGCTCCACCCCGCTGCCTTCACAGCTAGGCCGTTGCCGTACGCCGCTCCTACCGTGCGTACTCCCGTGTTCATCGACGGTCCTGCCGTCCACGTGTTCGCCGTCGGGTTGTAGTACTCTGTCGACTGCAGGTACGTGGTCCACCCACCTCCCACGGCCCAGATGTACTGCCCGTCAAAGAACGCCGCGGGTCCTCCACGTCCCGTCAGCATCGGCGCTCGCGCACTCCAGGTGTTGGCCACCGGGTCGTAGCGCTGCACGATGTTGAGGTTGGTGGTGTTGCCTCCCAGCAAGTAGACGTACGTGCCGTCCGATGCTGCCGCGGCGTACTGCACTGCCGTCGGTACGGGGGCACCTGTCGACCAGGTGTTGGTGGCCGTGTCGTAGATGTAGTTGGTCGTGCCCGCCGCTCCCGTGCTCGATCCTCCAAGCACGTACACCTTGGTGCCCTGGGCTGCTACCGCATTGGCGTACACGCCCACAGGCATAGGTGCCATGAGAGTGACCGAGTTTGCCACCGGGTCGTAGCGCTGCATGGCCGTGGAGCCTGCAGTGCCCGTGTACCCGCCAGGCACGTAGATGTAGTTACCTACCCTGGCGGCCCCTGTGTTGGATACGCCGGTGTTGAGAAGGGCCCGGTTGGTCCAGGTGTTGGCCGTCGGGTCGTACTCTTCGATGGGGATGTTGCGGTCCCCGCCTGTGCTCTCCCCGCCCAGCGCGTAGAAGCGCCCGTTACCGGGGAAGAACGCTACGCCCAACCGTGAGCGCGGTGCGTTCAGCGAGTCGATGTTCTGCCACGTGCCCGGCCCAGGTACACATGTAGGCGTTGCTTGAGGTGTGCCCACCGTGGCGGTAGGGCATGAGCCGGAACCTCGGTACATGTGCTGGTTGAGCCAGGTGAAAGGCGAGGGGCCGCTGATGCCGCCCGTGGACCAGATGGCTCCGTTACCGAAGAACCCTGCCTGGTTGGCCTGGCGGGCCGTCGGCATGTTGGGAGGCGAGGCACTCCATGTGCCCGCGGGCCACCCTCCGATCGACAGCTGGTCCACCAGCGCCGAGGAGTCGAAGTACCCCCCGCCCGTGGTGTCCCCGCCCAGCGCGTACAGCGTGTTGGTGGTCGGGTTGTGGGCCAGCCCGAAGTCGCCTCGCTGTGGCGTGAAGGTGGGGCCGAGCGACCAGGTGTTGGCCGCCATGTCCAGCCGCATGCTCGTGTTGTTGTTGGCTGTAGGTGCATCGCCGTGGTCGCCCTTGCTCAGCAGTATGCTGCTCGCGGGCAGCCCCTTGACCAGGCCCTGACCTTGGCCCGGACCATCGGGAGCGGTGCCGTAGCCGCCTGCCACGTACAGGTACTGGCCCACCTGGGTGTACCCGCCCAGCAGGAATGCCGCCGGAGGGGCTACCCCTGCCGACCAGGTGTTGGTGGCTATGTCGTACACGTGCGACTGGGTGGAGGCGTTGAGCCCCCCGCCCGCCACGTACACCTTGTTGTTGTGCGCTCCCGCCGCGGTGCCGTAGCCGGTGCCGGGGAAGGGTGCGCCCGTGGTCCAGGTGTTGGTGGCTATGTCGTAGATGTTGAAGGCGGTGGCCCCGTTACCGGGCACCACGTAGATCTTGCCGTTCCAGTAGGCGGCAGAGGGTGCTTCACCCAGTATGCCGGGTACTGGAGCGCGTGCGGTCCAGGTGTTTGAGGCTGTGTCGTAGCGATTCACCGTGTTGACCACGGTGCCGTTGGACACTCCGCCTATGACGTAGAAGCTGCCTCCTACCTGGGCGAAGGCGTAGCGTACGATGGTGGAAGGATAGGGCGCTGCCTGCGTCCACACTGCCGGCGGACATACTGTCCCCGTCACTGTGGGGGTGACGGTGACGCCCGGGGTCGGGCAGCCGGTACCCTGCAGCGACTCGACGACGGTAGTACCGCCCGAAGGCACTCCACCACCCACTACGAACGGCCTG